>NZ_PNDT01000047.1:0-5976 GCF_005886375.1 Pseudoalteromonas sp. S1727 | reverse complement strand
AGGTTACTAGGTTACTAGGTTGCTAGTTTGATAGGATAAAAATATAACTAATATTCAAGGAGGTCTAAGCCTCCTTGGTTATGATTGATTAACCCTATCACCATGACTTGGCGGCGTTGAAGTAACAATAAAAACCAAATCGTCCTCACCATAATTACATAGTTGATGAACAACCCCCGCAGGCACATGCAAGCCCTGCTGCGGATTTAATATGTGCGTTTCAGCTTCCACTATCAAACTAGCCTGCCCATTAAGTACAAAAAAGAACTGCTCTGCAAACTCATGCTTATGCAACTGCTCACAACAGCCCGGCGGCACTCGCTCTTGGATCACACTCAATGCCGCACTTTTCACCAAATGCCAACCATCGCAGTTATCACCCCAGTTATAATGCTCAGCGTTTTCTATTGAAATAGGCATTGCCATATCTTCGTTACCCCTTAAAAACGACTGCACAACAAAGTAAAGCATCACAGTTTAAAATGGTAGTAAATTTAATTCATACAACACAACCACACTTATTCGCGCATAAAAGTGCGGGAAATCGCATTTATTCGCGCGTAAAAGTGTGAAAACCCACATTTATTCGCGCGTAAAAGTGTCAACCATCGTCTTAACAGCTAAAGCAAAGTCTAAAATACAATCAGTTAGCTTGATATCAGGTCAATCTAAAGTTTTGATATCTGAAGTCAGGGTGACCCTATTACTGCTATTACTCGACTATTACTCGACTATTACTCCTATGTATTAGCACCAGACTATAACTCCCAGCCTACTGAAATACTTAACCAGCCTTCACCTTCATGAGCCCATCTTTGATCTCCAGTTCTATCTTGCCCGTAAACTATACCTATATTAACACTATCCCAGTTACTAATAAGAAAGCCTGCAGCCCAAGAAAAACCAGATTTTGAGTCAGTTGTAGTTGTTCCATCATCGGCTTCACTCAATACTGATACTTGAGTTATCCCTGCTGATAGAAATGGAGTTACTGTTATATATTGATCACTAATAAGAACATCTAATCCATAGCCTGCATAATAGCCTACTGTAGCATCGCCACCTATAGACTTATCATCCAACCTGTATTTAAAGGGAACTATAAGTGGGCCACTAACTACCCCTCCAAAACTTTGCTCTACTTTACTCTCAATTGGTACACCGTTAACTTCTGTTTTACTCAAATAATAAACTTCATCCTCAATAACATCTGATGCGCTCTCACTCTTATAATCGTTTTTTGTTCTAGTACTTTTTATTACATTGTATGGATAAATATTTGTAAATTTAATTGCGTATTTATCTTTATTATTATTATCTAGAATAATAAATTTAGATTGAGCACCAACGTTAAGATTAAAATTGGTTCCATCAGAACTAACTTTTAATGCTGTTTTAGCTCGGTATTTGTTATCTTTAGCTAATTCATCAGCATTAGATGCAAAAGTTGTGATAATAATCCCAAATAGTAATATATTCCTCATTGTCTTTTTCCTTGTGTTTTTGCACAGACAACATACTTCCTGTGGGGTTAAATTAGAGTGCTAACAGCTTATTGAACACCATTTGGCGATTTATAACACACCTAACGGCATATATTACATACTCTGACAGCTCCACCAGCAATTACAACTGTAAATTAAGGGTTAACAAAATGCAAATTCAAAGCTATTTATTTTGTTCTAAAACGGTTGTTGACTATGTTATTGAACAAAATTAGAATTCGACACAGCAATATTGGAGTCAGGTCTTGCTTTTTGCCACTACCTTACTAATACTAGAATAATACAATTTAAAAACTCGTCTGTTTCATTGAATCACAACAAGTCACTACACACAAAAAAGCAAAAAGATAGACCTGACCCATTCTGCTAGAAAAGGAATATATTGTCCTGCCGCTCTACTACAGTGAATATGTAGTAAGCAAACACCTGAGGCTGATAAATTGATAAAAGATAGGCCTACAAATTACACCAATTTAAACATCGTTGAGGAAACTGACGAATGTTCACAAAACTATTACGATGGTGAACTCATACTCAAAGTAAAAGGCTTGTGGTTCGCTGGTAAAGCCATAATCAAGAGGCACTTTTCATGGAAGGTAGAAAAGGCATAACCTAAAGCTAGAACGAGTTAGCTAAAGCTATTATTCTCAAACAAAATTGCAGTTAAATTTAGCATTTCAAATAGCTAAAGCTATCTACAGACCTTTAGCTCACATCATATTTCATCAGAAAGACAAAAATAACCTTTAGTTCACTGTTTGCCAGAATGGCAAGAAATCTCTTACTTCGAGTTCTGTAAATAACTGTACTGAAATAAAGATAATTGGTAATTAATCTTATCATCAGCTACAAACACCAAGCATACAGTCATTTACTATTAAGTTAAAAGTGTTGGTATCGCATGCATGAACAGCTAAAAAGACACTTTATTTCAAAAACATAAAGAAAACTCCTTTTATTGATATATCTCAATGCTGAACTTAACTTTATGTTTATTCAATAAAGAGATATTATCATAGCAGTATTGTTTTAAGGACGAATCATGGCAAAGGTTTTTGTAGCGGCTTTAGGTGGTGTAATCTGCACTCTACTTGTTATTATTTTTGTTTTCAATGGTGATCTTAGGGGGCTCTTCGGTGCTGAAAATACATTTCTATTTAATGGTCATTCTTCTGAATTAACATCTAAACAATTAATACAACTAAATAGCCTCGCAGAATCTGGCGTAGTATTAACTAGCGGTGAATTGCTAAGTCAGGTAAATAGTTTTTACTCTACAATAATAGTAATGCTAATAGTCATAATTTCTGGCTTTGGTTATTTCGGTTTTGTTTTTATAAAAACAAAAGCTGAAGATGAAGCCAGACAAGTTGCAAGAAGTATTGTTGATGAACAATTGAACCAAAATATAAAACCCAAAATTGAAGAGATGAGAAATTTGTGTAACTCTCAAACCATCTTAGATCAGATTAGGTTACATTCCGATAATTTAGTAAATGATTCCGTTACCTTTAGAAACCTACTCTTAACCCAGATCGAGTATCAATTTGAAGTTGAGTTTTCAAGTACTAGTTACGATGGCCTTATTGATTTTATTAGAAAATATGAAGAAAACTCAGAAATCGTGAAGACTACTATAGCGGAAATAAATGAGAGTTTAGAAACAGTTCAAGCCATGAGTTCAAACAGTTCTGAAATTAGTCTAAATAATGAAGCTGGAAACTTACAATAATGGCAATACGAGTAAGAAATAAACCTAAAGTAGAGAGAGTATCTAACTCTGCTTTTAATTCAGCTTATGAGTTATTATCTCATGCTCATCTAAATGGAATTTCTACTAGACCACTAGACTTGGCGGGTTTATGTAAGTCATTAAATATTTTAATTAACTATAAGCCATTGAGAGACAATCTTTCTGGTTCACTTGAATATTTAAATGATAAATGGGTCATAACAGTAAATGCTCTTCATCACGAAGGAAGGCAACGATTTACTATTGCGCATGAACTAGGCCATTATTGCTTGCATAAACAAAGTACTAATGACTCATTTGATGATGAAATTTTTCATAGGGGAAATGGCTACGACTCGAAAGAGTTTCAAGCTGATAGCTTTGCTGGTGAACTATTGATGCCTGAAGATGATTTCCGTAGTTACATAAATAACGTTTCAACTAATATAAATGAAATAGCTGATCATTTTGGCGCTTCAGCAATGGCTGTTCGGAAGAGAGCCGATATTTTAAGACAAGGACGTAAATAAAATTGAATACTTACTACCCAATTATTAAGACTACTATCTCTGAATTACGAGCATTTAACAATATCGATTCATTTAAAGATAAAAGTATTACTCCTATATTTGAACTGACAAAGTCTAGAAAGTCTAAAAATAATCAAGGTGGTGACGTATCTAAAAGAATTGATGACATAGCTAATATTGTGGAAGGCAAAGCATTTATTCTGGATTTAACATCTGAGCAGTCCTTATCAAACGATCAAATCGAATCAATGTTTGACGAGGATGAAGATTTTTTAAATTGGAGAAATTTTGTTTTATCACTTAGGAATAGTGGGCACAACGTTATTCCAGTTATACAAGCTTATGATGATAGCTCAGAAGATGAATTATTAAACCAAATGGCTTTTTTTGATGAACACTGTGAGAGTTTTGCTTTGAGAATAAAGTCAGAACTTTTTCAGTTAGACGTCGTTTCTACGTTATTAGAGTTAGCAAGTAACTTCAAATATACACTTATCATTGACTTCAGTTATATCAATGGAGTGAATGAAGGCGAAGTTGATAAAGGCATATACTTCATAAATCGCCTGTCTGGTTTTGATTTTATGCCTGATAGAATTGTAATATGTAGCTCTTCATTTCCTCCAATGGTTGAACATAACAATCTACACTCTGGAGAGTTTGACAACTATGAATTCAGCTTTTTTAATAGTTTTAAGAAGAGCTATCCTACTGATTACAATATTTTCTACGGGGATTATGCATCAGTACATCCTGTAAGAAATGACATAACAGCATATAACTGGGTACCAAGAATTGACTATCCTATAAACCATAAGACTTTATTCTATAGATATCAAAGAGATATCGGTGGCTATAAAAAATGCGCCGAAGAATTGAACTCTAACGTCATTTTTACAAATAGCCCAATTGATTGCTGGGGATATCAAGAATGTGTACAAGCTAAAAAGTCGCCTAACGGGAAGAGCCCATCTTATTGGATTTCTGTAAGAATCAATATTCA
This sequence comes from Pseudoalteromonas sp. S1727, assembly GCF_005886375.1. NCBI lineage: Bacteria > Pseudomonadati > Pseudomonadota > Gammaproteobacteria > Alteromonadales > Pseudoalteromonadaceae > Pseudoalteromonas > Pseudoalteromonas sp. S1727. The sequence continues at coordinate 1,206 of NZ_PNDT01000047.1, read as the reverse complement.
CATTCATAGAGTTCTAAAATGGCTGAGTAGTTAACTTTTAAATTTTCTTTAGATTAACATCCCTTAAGGACAATATTTGAAGGTCATGAGCATCGATACTTTGCTTGTTTTTTTCTTTTTTAAAGATTTCATATAAAGGGACATATCGCTGCTTCAACCACTCTGAAAAAGCTTCATGTATATTTTCTGAACTTTTGATGTTTTTAACCATAGAAGATCTTATTTTTGATAAATTTAACTTAGATCTAAATCGAGGCTTTCTTAGTAGCGAAACTTTTTTGTTATCATCTATTATTATAATTCCAAACCAAAGTCCAACTTTTCTGACATTCACCAAATGCTTCTTTGTAGTAACAACATAGACATAATTGAAAACTTCTTTGTAATCCTTTAATTGTTCCTCAAGTTTCACAAGGTTATCGGAATCGCTTTTTACTTCATATGCAGTAGTTTCAAAAGAGCATTTATCGCATGTCACCAAATCGGCTCTTCTTAATCCATAGCAGAATGGAACTTCTCTAGCTATGAACTCAAACGAGTTATTAGTTTCTAAATATTCAATCAAGCTTGTAAGCATTGAGCTTTCATCTTTCAACGTATTTACCTCTCTAAAGTACCTAGTAATTTTATCATAAGATAGATTGAGCTGTTTAGTTAACTAAGCCCCTTATCGCTTAGCCGCTGAAATGTCTATAAGTGAGAGTAATACGAAATAAATTATACATATATACTTCAACAACATGCTAAGAACGAAAGAAGCAGTACTTACATGCAGTTAGCAAGTAGGTTTTTTACTTTTATGATTTTTAAATAAATATGAATTTACTTTCTAAACAAAGAAGTTTTAAGCATTGCAATAAATTACTGTTTAATTTTACTGTGTAATAAACTTTAACCTAAAATACTGGCTACCTTATTAAAAAGGTACAAGAGATTGACTTAGCACAAACAATGTTAAAGATAAGAACAGATAAACCTCACCAATTACATCGCTACAAATGCGCTACACAGAAATAGAATAGAAAGAAAAATAATTATAAGCTATTGATTTTATTGGTAGCCCCTACAGGAATCGAACCTGTAACTGCCCCTTAGGAGGGGGCCGTTATATCCATTTAACTAAGAGGCCACATTCGAGCTTCGAGCTTCGAGCTTCGAGCTTCGAGCTTCGAGCTTCGAGCTTCGAGCTTCGAGCTGATAGCTGAT
>NZ_PNDT01000046.1:0-20958 GCF_005886375.1 Pseudoalteromonas sp. S1727 | reverse complement strand
AATCTACTTAAATATTTAACCATTCTAGCGGGCTAAATAAAGCTCTAAATGCGTTATAAATTTTTCATGTAGAACAACTACATGTCAAAATTTATGCCTTGTTATCACGCCATTTATCTGTCGCTATAAATGGTCAGTAACTTAACACGATTGGTATAACTCGTTTATGAGGATGAACTTTTCCCACCTGATACATTTTCTGACTATATAAATACAAAAGGTCCATAACAACCAGATTGCTGCTTGCTTCATACTCAATACAGTGCTTAATTACGAGGATTTAAATGAAATAGCGGTTACGTAGAATAAGTATTTTAATGTAGAAGAAAGCAAAGGTAATAAGTAATAGTAGTCAGGGAGTTTTACGAGTAAAAGATTTTTATCTAACGAGATACAGAGCAATTTTGCATTGGTATCTATAAAAGTGAAGAGAGGAAATAGTATTAATAAAGGGGGAATTATGGTGAAACAGAGTCCTGTTTCACCAAGTTGAACCTAGGTTCACATAATTGAAATTATGCTACTTCTACATTCTCAGCTTCAGGGCCTTTTTGACCTTGCTTGATGCCGAAAGACACTTGTTGGCCTTCGCTTAGAGTGCGAAAACCTGAGCCTGTAATAGCGCTGAAATGTACGAATACGTCAGGACCATTTTCTTGTTCAATAAAACCAAAGCCTTTAGCTTCGTTGAAGAACTTAACTTTACCAGTAACCGTGTTTGACATACCAAATTTTCCTGTAAGTCAATAATTAAAATTCAGCCAGATTGGCTATATCCTCCCTGAGTGAGTGCCCAATAAATAGCTGGGATAAAGTACAGGAAGAAGTAATAACCATTAACCGGAAACCTTACACGCCGCACATAAACCAAAAATTCAATACGCAAATACTCAAAGCAAGTTAAGGTTAACACAATATAATTGTTTTAGCTCTATTAATTAAAAAATATTTTAATTGCCCTATTTCTATAGATAAAACAGGACTAAACGATTAATTATAAGGCTAAAATACCTGATACCGTGTTAATGATAAGCGGCTTATTTTACTTGCCAATCAATTACTGACTCAGCTTTAATTGGAACAACATGATCATTACCCAGCGGGTAGCTTGCAGGTACAGTCCATGGTTGCTTAACTAAAGTTACAGTATCTGTGTTTCTCGCAATACCATAAAAATCAGGACCAAAGTGACTTGCAAACCCTTCAAGTTTATCTAGCGCACCTGCATCTTCAAATGCTTCAGCGTATAACTCAAGGGCAGCATGTGCCGTGTATGCACCTGCACAACCGCACGCAGCTTCTTTTTTATCTTTATAGTGTGGCGCCGAATCCGTGCCCAAGAAAAACTTGGTACTGCCACTGGTGGCCGCTTCTATTAGCGCTTGTTGATGCGTATTACGCTTTAAAATAGGTAAGCAATAATAATGTGGGCGAATGCCTCCCGCTAACATATGGTTACGGTTATACAGTAAATGGTGGGCTGTGATAGTTGCGGCCACATTAGCGGGTGCATTATTTACAAAATCAACGGCATCTTTAGTGGTGATATGCTCAAGTACAATCTTTAAGCTAGGAAAGTCTTTTACTACATCAACCAAGATCGTTTCTAAAAATATTTTTTCGCGGTCAAATATATCAATCGACGAATCGGTCACTTCCCCATGGATCAACAGTAACATCCCAACTTCTTGCATAGCGTTTAGTACTGGGTAAATATTCTTCATTGAAGTAACCCCAGAATCTGAGTTAGTTGTCGCACCTGCAGGGTAGACCTTTGCGGCAACAATTTTTCCGGTAGCGTGCGCTTTTTTGATCTCTTCAGGAGAAGTATTGTCGGTTAAATAAAGTACCATCAAAGGCTCAAAATTACCTTGTGGTCCAGCTGCCATGATGCGTTCACGGTAAGCAAGAGCCGTATCCGTACACACTGCCGGAGGCACTAAATTAGGCATTATAATTGCTCGTCCCATGTAGCGACTAATATCACGTACTGTGTCTTTTAACTGATCACCATCACGTAAATGTACGTGCCAATCATCCGGACGAGTTAGGGTTAATGTAGCTGTATTTTGAATTTCTTGATTTGACATTACTTTGTTCCACGGCTGAATTTAGTCGATCATAGGCATATGCCCTAGCCGAGTAAAGATTTTATTCTGGTTTTTAATGATGCTCATTAACTATACATCACTCCATCAATAACTTGGCCTGCGCTTGTGTTTACAGCTAAGCACCTAAAATTTTTAATTTTTCTTTGTTTGTAAGTTAACAATCCGTTAATGTGGGACTATATTGATGACAAGTAAACGGTATATTCACGCGTGCCACATGCAAAGTAAAATAGACTTATCTTCAGCGCTTGAGGTTAAAACAGAGCAACTGAGTATTATTAATCAGTTTTCATCAAGCTTACTGCAACTAGATAAACTCGATGAACTGTTCGACTATGTCACTACAGAAGTCGTCAAACGTTTAGGCTTTGTCGATTGCGTTATTTATCTCGCCGATAAAAGTGGTACCGCCTTGCATGAAGTCGCATCTATGGGTGTATCACACGCTAACAGTGACTACACTATTGAACAAAAGACCATTGCTTTTAATCAAGGCATCACAGGTCATGTGGCTTCAACAGGTCGCGCTGTTATCATTGGTGATGTCAGTACCGACAGCCGATATATTGCAGACATGCGCCCTGCTATGTCTGAGCTGTGTGTTCCTTTGGTATATAAACAACAGGTTTTAGGGGTTATTGACTGCGAACATCCTGCGCGTAACTACTTTACCGACGCCCACCTAGAAATTTTAACTACCGTAGCGCATTTGCTCAGCGCAAAAATAAATCAGGTCAACACTGTAGAAAATTTACAGCAAACAGTTAGCCAACTAAATAGCGCGCAAAAGCTCGAAGGCACATTACTACAAATCGCTAATTTAACCTACCAAGCCAATGATTTAGATGCTTTTTTAGCATCCTTGCACACTATTATGACCAACTTACTGCGCGCCGATAACTTTTTGGTAGGCTTATATAATAAAAATCTCGATATCCTGGATATTGTTTACATTGTAGAAGAAGGTGTGCGCTCAAATGCCCATAAAAAGATTTCTAAAGAACAGCTAAAACATACAGCATCCTACTACCTATTAAACTCCGAACAATCACTACTATTGAATAAACAAGAATATCAGCAATATATCGCAGCGGGTCATTTTAAAATGGTCGGCAGACAATCCGAGTCTTGGCTTGGTGTGCCCTTTAAGGTAAGTGATTATATGAGTGGTGTTATTGTGGTCCAAAGTTATGATAAAACCCACCACTATAATGAGCATGACCGAGCTTTACTCACTTATGTAAGTCGTCAGATCAGTATGGCTATTGATCGACAATTGTCTCGCCAGGCACTTGAGCACCGTGCTTTACATGACGAGTTAACGGGTCTTGCAAACCGTTCTTTACTTATTGACCGTATTAAACATGGGATCTTACGACTTACCCGCACACCTAAAGGGACCTATCATGCTCTGTTGTATTTAGATTTTGACAGATTTAAAAGCATCAATGACTCGTTAGGTCATGAAGTGGGGGATCATTTTTTGATTGCTATTTGTAAATCAATTCAAGGGACTATTCGTAATACCGACACATTTGCGCGGCTCGGCGGTGATGAATTTGCCATTTTTATGGAAAACATCACTCATAAAAACCAAGTGAATGATGCCCTAAAGCGGATCAAAAAAGCACTGGCTGCCCCACTTAATATTGATGGTCACTTATTGCAAGCCTCTACCAGCATTGGCGTTGCATTTTGCGAAAGCGAAAACGATAAAGCCTACCAACTACTTCAGCACGCCGATGCCGCAATGTACGAAGCTAAATCAACAGGTCGTGGACAGGTAAAGTTTTTTAATAATACCATGCGTAAAAAGCTAAAAAGCCATGCAGACATAGAAAATGACTTGCAGCATGGTATTGAGCACAATGAATTTGAACTTTATTTTCAACCTATTTTTAGCATTCAACACTGTAAAGTGATAGGTTTTGAAGCTTTAGTACGTTGGCATCACCCTAGTAAAGGCTTTGTAGCCCCCAATGATTTTATTCCCATAGCTGAAAGTACTGGGCAAATCATAAATCTAGACCTTCATTTACTAGAGCTGGCAGCAAAGCAAATTGCAGCTTGGCAACAACAAGGTAAACGGTTTTTGCGGATCACGGTAAATGTCTCATCCAGGCACTTTGCAAGCGTTGACTTTATCTCGCAGATCCACGCTATTTATAATAAATACGCACTCGAGTTAGGATCTTTATGCTTGGAGATCACAGAGTCAGGGTTAATTGAAAATTTAGAGTTAGCTACCAAGATAATTGAAGGTTTAGCACCATTAAAAGTGAAATTATGCTTAGATGATTTTGGCACTGGCTATTCGTCACTAGGGTATTTGCACCAACTCCCCATTCATGTATTAAAAATCGATAAAAGTTTTATCGATCACCTAACCGATACAGCCACCCCACTCGTTGACGCTATTTTATCACTTGCAGCGTCACTAAAATTAGATGTTGTTGCCGAGGGAATTGAAACCCAAGAGCAGCTAAGCATCTTACAAAAAACTCAGTGTGATTTTGGTCAAGGTTTCTTAAAGGCCAAACCAATGCCCGCAGCACAAGCAATCTTACTAATTGATAAGCCACTGTAACGTTTGCATAAAAAAGCCCTGCACTGCAGGGCTTTCTCAGTAATATTACTTTACCCGACTAACCAATGCGCCATAAGTGCAATCACAGGAAGGGTGATCAAGGTTCTAAGAATGAATATTATAAACAACTCAAAAATATTCACCGGAATTTTACTTCCCAATAAGAGCGCACCAACTTCAGACATATAAATCAATTGGGTAACACTCATTGCAGCAATGATAAACCGAGTAACATCACTTTCAATGGTGCCTGCTGCTAAAATTGATGGAATAAACATATCGGCAAAACCTACCATAATAGTTTGCGCAGCGGCTTCAGCTTCAGGGATCTGTAATAACTCTAAAAATGGAATGAAAGGTTTACCTAGGTAAGCAAAAATTGGCGTATATTCAGCAATAACTAACGCAAACGTGCCCACCGCCATTACGATTGGTAACACCGCAAAAATCATGTCTAATGCGTTGTGAATACCTTCTTTCAATGTACCGGTAAAACCTGGTGAATGCTTTGCTTTATTAAGCGCGACATGTAAAGCATGGGTAAGAATATTTTTGTCATGAGGCACGCGCTCTTTATGCGGATCTGGCTGGCTGCCATCAATAAACACATCTTTTTTAAAGCTCAACGGCGGAATGCGCGGCACAATCAATGCAGCAGCAACGCCAGCCAAACACACAGTTAAATAAAACGGTGCAAATAGCTTCTCAAGCCCTACTTGCCCTAACACCACTAAACAGAAGGTAATCGAAACAGCAGAAAAAGTAGTTCCAATGATAGCCGCTTCACGCTGGGTGTAATGCTTTTCTTCATATTGGCGGGCAGTCATTAGAATACCCACACTGCCATCCCCCAACCACGATGTTGCGCAATCAACCGCACTTCGCCCAGGTACACCAAATAGTGGCCGCATTACTTTAGTCAACAATGTTCCCACTAATTCAAGTAAACCAAAATTCAGCAGTAAAGGCAGTAACAGACCCGCTAAAATAAACACTGAAAATAACACTGGCAGTAAATCTTTTAATACTAAGCCACCGGTATTTTCTGAAGTAATACCGGTAAAAATAGGCTGTAGCGGCGCAGGGAGTGCCGAGGTTATATTCGGGTTATTAAAACTTAAAACGGTCAGAATAATAAACGCCATACCAAATAGACGGATCACTAACCATAACCAGTGCACATCAAAAAGGTGTTTTAAAAGTGAGGATTTCATTAATGCCGCTGGTTTAAATAGTTTCATCACTAATGATAAAACCCCCGTGATACAAATAATCACAGTGAGTAATAAATCAATATAAGATGCAACAGCCGCCTTTACAGCTTTAGCCAGAACGGCAATGGGAATAGTCATCGCTCCATCCATTGGCACTGGAGTCATGAACAAGAATACACCGATCAGTGACGGAATGATAAAAGTTAACCATACCTTTAAGTCAAACTGCTCGGTAGAAGGAGTTAGATTAGACATTGTTTTCAACCTGTAGAAACCACAAAAAGAGCAAAAGCTCTTTTTGTGGTTTAATTTTATTTATTATTAAATTTTAATACCGCGTTGACGCAAAGCATTTTCTAATGCTTGTTGTAAATCATTCATCGTACCCGGCTCTAAGGTTGTTCCTTCATCATCCATCCACGTCAAGCTCGTCCCACCATCTTTGGTACGGCTCACCAAGATTTGATATTGGCCTTCTTCAATCGGTAGTTCTGCAAGTTCTTCGCCCCAAATTGAATCCCATACACTTGATTCTGGTTTGTTGTAATCAGCAGTGATCAAACCACGTTCTTGATCTATTTCAACGATTGTAAAAGATAGTCGCTCTAAAAATCCTGAGAAACGATCAAAAACAGCAAAGTAGTCTTGCTCAGTCACTAATGCCGCATTACCTTTATTGTCAAAGCCCATTTCTAGTGAAATGATGCCTTGTTGCTTACGCATTTCAACTTCAAGTTGACGATATCTATAATCGAATTCAGCCACAACTTGGTTTAGTGCACGCACTTCTAATTGCTGCTGTAAAATAGGCGTTAATGGCACATCTTTACTGTCATATTCAGCTAATTTAGCACTCAATGCGGCAGTACGTTGGTGCGACTTTTCCTCAATACTGAAGATAAAACGCTGCTGAGAAACTTCTGTTTCACTATCCCATAGCCAACCTTCTTCTGGCTGAATTATTGCGTACCAATCTGTTTCTATTGAGCCTAGTAATTTATCTTCTTTTATTGCTTTAGTTTGATGTTCTGTTAATACCGCCTGAACTGAATCCCAAATAAATTCATCTAAATCAGCAATACCATCATTTTTATCAAAATAAACACGTGCTTGTTTATCTCCTTCTTCAACCCAACTGCCTTTTGCAACAGTTAATACTTGCGCTGGAGGGCGATAGTTTGTTGAATCAGGATTATTATCATATTCTGCCACTTCCATTTTATAAATGGGATCTTGAGCTGGCTGCGCCAATTGTCCTGGCACTTTTACCGGCTCACCGGCACGGTAATTACGCTTATGATGTGCTTCGTCAGTGAACACACCACATCCTGACAAGCTAACCAATACGCTTACAGCAAGCGCTTTTGGGATCCAATACTGCACAGATAATTCTCCTTAGCATACCCTTAATTGTTTTAACAAATATATGAGTGGGTTATGCCGATTTGGTTCAGTGTAAAGTCAATATTAACTTTACGTATCTTGTTTTATGCAAAACCCGTTACTTTGGGATCCGGCTAAATAGCTATGTTAGCCAGCCAATATGCAAAATTTTAACTATGGTACTTTCCCATGCCGTTAAAAACAAGAAACACCGTGCTTTAATGACAGCTTAATTAACTCACTCTGTAGTTTAGTGGTTGTTTTGTGTTAAACTTCGCCGCCGTGTGGTAGTAATTGCCGGCTTAGTTCACTCTGACTGTTATTAAAAATATAACCTAGGTACTTGAATTCATGACTACTTTTTCAAATCATCAGATCGTTTTAACTGCCATTGGTGATGATCGCCCCGGCATTGTCAGTGAATTAACCCAATTAGTCAGTGACTGTCACTGCAATATTATTGATAGCCGTATTGCCATCTTAGGTAATGAGTTTACCTTTATCATGTTGTTATCGGGTGATATGTCAGCAATTAGCCGTATTGAGCACACCCTGCCTCTCAAAGGTATGGAACTCGGTTTATTGACTATGATGAAACGTACTGCCAGTCATACTCAAAGTGAATTTTGTGCAGGCTATACTCTTGAATATACAGGAATAGATACACCTGGCACGTTAAGTAAAGTCACCCGCTTTTTTGCCGACAAACATATCAGCATCTGTTCTTTAAAATCAGATACCTATGATGAAGATGCGGAAACAAAAATGCGCTGTGAACTAGAGTTTAATATTCCTGTTGAGGTTGACATAGACAGCTTTAAAGTCCAATTTGAAGACCTTTCACGTACTCTTAATGTCGATTATATTTTTCGACGCATTCGCTAAGGAGCAAAGCATGAACACTATTAATCCATTACAAGCTGGCGATAAAGCCCCCGCATTTAGTTTACAAAACCAAGATGGCGAAACCATTAGCCTTGAAGAGTTATTAAAAGAACAACAGGTATTAGTGTACTTTTATCCAAAAGCTTCAACACCAGGCTGCACAGTGCAAGCTGAAAACCTTCGCGATGAGAAAGACGTATTAGCACAGCTTAATACGCGTGTGGTTGGTATTAGCCCTGATCCTGTAAAAAAATTAAAGAACTTTGAAACTAAAAAAGAACTTAATTTTGATCTACTTTCTGACGAAGACCATGCCATTGCTGAAGCATTCGGTGTGTGGGGCTATAAAAAGTTTATGGGTAAAGAATACGACGGCATTCATCGTTTAAGTTTTCTAATCGGTCAAGACGGTACAATTAAGCACTTTTTCGACAAGTTTAAAACCAAAGACCACCACCAAGTAGTGTTGGATTATTTAACGAAAGATTAAGCTGTAAAAAAGTTACAAAAGCGTTGCCAATGGGCAGCGCTTTTTTGTTAGTGCCGTTAAAAAGTATAGGGCTAATTATTAAGCGCTTATTGCTGTTCACACTCGCGTAAAAATTTAATACAATACAGCAACTTCTATTTGATGAGATTTATATGCTTAAGCCATATACCAACATGTTGGCTGTGTTTTTGATTTTGTTTGGGGTTGCCGAACAATCAATGGCGTATAGTGTCTCTTCTCATTCTGATTTTTTCACTACTGCACACACACCTGCTGGATTGATGGTCGCCCCCCCACTTATTGACGTGCCACTCATTAAAGCAAGCGAAGCGCAAGAAACTGACGATTGCTGTGATGTAGAGTGTTGTGAAATAAACTGTATTTGCCCCGCAAATACCTGTATGCCCGCGCTATATTTACCCACTACTATTTGCTCAGCACAAGTTATTGTCCAAAATCATCCCTCTTTAAAGCTTAATGCTAAACACCCTATTTCAATCTCTGCATTTGTTTACCGGCCTCCCATTTTTATCTCATAAGGGGCTCCCCTTACGTACGCTATAGATCAAAAAGTAGTTAATTAATTTGCGCTTATGCGCTTCATTTTTAATACCTGTGAGATAAAAATGTTTTATAAATACTCTAAGTTAGCAGCGGCTATGCTGTTATTGCCGCAGTTTTCATTAGCAACTGAGCAACACCATGATCACGATGAACATGAACACAAATCAATTGAAAAAATTCAAGTAACCGCATCACGATTAGGCCGTATTGTAAGCGAATCGGCCACCCGTACAGAGATAATAAACGGCGAAGAAATACACGAAAAAGCGCTGATGCGCCCAGGTAATATCTCTATGCTAGTCGCTGAAACCGGGGGGGTACGAGTGCAAAACACCTCTCCAGCTTTAGGAAGCGCAAATATACGTTTGCAAAGCCTTTATGGCCGTTATACACAATTATTAAGTGACGGCTTACCTTTATATGGCGGCCAAACTGCATCGATAGGTTTACTGCAAATTCCCCCCACAGATCTTGCCAATGTTGAGATCATCAAAGGTTCAGCCTCTTCATTATATGGAGGCTCGGCGTTAGGTGGGGTGATCAATTTAATTTCTCGCACTCCAAGTGATGAGTTTGAAGGAGAGGTATTGCTAAATGCAACCTCAAAAGATGGCCAAGATATTACCGCTTATCTTGCCGCACCACTGTCAGACTCTTTCAGTGCTTCAGTAACCGCAGGGTTACATCATCAGTCAGAGCAAGATCTCGATGATGACGGCTGGCTGGATATGGCAAGTTATAATCGTGCAAGTGTAAGGCCTCGTTTATATTGGCAAGGTGAGCATGGTGCTAATTTATATATCACCGTTGGCGCGATGACAGAGCAACGCGATGGCGGTACCACTGATGGTGCTATCATGCCCGATGGCAACCCATTTGCACAAATTCAAGACTCGCTCAGACTTGATTCTGGTTTCATCTTTGATAAACCAATAAATGAGATAATGAACTTAAATATCCGCGGTTCAGCTATGTCGCAAGAGCACGACCATCAATTTGGCGATAGCAAAGAAGACGACAGCCATGAAAGCTACTTAATTGAATCGAGCATATCTGGCTATACAGATAAAACGGCATGGCTGGTTGGGATGGCGTATCAATCAGAAAAATTCAGCTCTGTGGATTTCTCTGAATTTGACTACAGCTATGAAGTTCCAGGGCTGTTTTCACAACTAGACTACGAAGCAAAAGACGATATCAAACTATCTCTCAGTGCCCGTGCCGACTGGCATAATGAATACGGTACTCAGTTTAGCCCGCGTATTTCTTTACTATACCACCCAGAAAATTGGACTGTGAGAGGCTCATACGGACAAGGCTTCTTTGCAACAACTCCTTTTATTGAAGATATCGAAGACGCAGGTTTATCTCATTTAGAGCCATTGGAAAACCTAAACGAAGAGCGCGCTACGACTGCTTCCCTTGATATTAGCTATGTATTCGGCAGCTTAGAAACCAGCGTCACCTTATTCAGTTCTGATGTTGAGAATGTCACTGAGCTAGAAGTAATTAATCAACAACTTACGCCATCCGATAAACAGGTTCGAATTGTTAACGCACCAGGGCAAAGTGAAATTCGCGGCAGCGAATTGCTACTACGTTATCGTTGGCACGACATAAAATTTACGGGTAGTTACTTATATACCGACGCCACCAAAGCAAGTGATATCAGTACTGCTCGCTTACCATTAGCGCTCACCCCACAGCATTCAGCGGGTGCGGTGATCATGTGGGAAGAACACGGCAGCCACCTAGTTGGTTTTGAAGCCTACTACACTGGCACTCAGCAGCTAGAAAACAACCCATACCGAGACAAAAGTGAAGCTTACTGGCACTTAGGTTTACTAGGACAAATCACCATTGGCCGCGTAAGTTACTTTATTAATGCTGAAAATTTACTAAATGTAAGGCAAACCAGAGAAGACTCATTAGTGCTACCGCAACAGGCGCCGAGTGGACGCTGGACTACTGATATTTGGTCGCGCAATGATGGCTTTACTGTTAACGCCGGCGTGCGTATTAAATTTAATGATTAAGAAAAGATAATTAATGCTGGTTTATAACTCATATAAACCAGCATTTTTACAGCCTAAATAAAACCGTAGCTACAATTAATTCCCCCCACAACAAGCCGATGCCTACTAAACAACGCTAAGGCCCTAGTACATTTGATGGTTTTAGAGAAATATAATCTTAACCTAACCAGTAAGGCTTATTTTAAATTTTTACACAAGTAAAAATGGCATTGCCCGATTTTTCAGCCCACGGGGTAATTGTTTCGTAATCATGTTCAAACACATATATTTCGAAGTAAGGTTGTAAAGCCTTTTTTAGCTGAGTGAAATTAAACGCAACCATCGGATGTTCGTCATGCCATATGAGTGTTTCATCTGCTGATGCTTTTTCAATACTAAGCTTTAACGATTGCTTCTCGCCAGTGCCACTATAATTCCAGCCAGAGCGAAAGGTAAATACACTATCTTCACTTACAGCGCTATGTTCCACAAAGGAGGCATTATCAATGTGGTTTTTATCAACAACGTTAAAACAAAATACACCACCGACTTTTAGTGCATTGTGAACACTTACAATACACTCTTTTAACTTATTAATGCCATCACAGTAATGAATTGAATATAAAAAACAGGTAATTAAATCCAATGGCTCTGTAACAACAAAGTCACTCATATTTTGTAATGAAAATTGTGCTTCAGGGCAGCGGATCCCAGCTCTATCTAACATAGGCTGATTAATATCCAATCCACCACTTTGATAACCAAAGTTAATAAAATGACGTACATGCGGCCCAGTTCCACAGGCTAAATCAAGGTGCATATTTCCGTTATTACCAAAAATCTGCTGGAGCCTGTGAATACCATGACTTTGCGCTTGATAGTCTATATCGGCGCACATTAAATCATAGTAATCAGAAAGGTCTGTGTATAACGCGTTCGCGGACATATAAGGCCTAATAATTTGTAGGAGGGTACGTTAAGGCGCGCATAATAAACTAATTATCACCATTAACGAAGCTGATTGAACGAAAAGAGATTTGTTGGGTTTCGTTTCACTCAACCCAACGTTTATTGTAACCATTAACTTAAAGCTTACCGCTCGCGGCTTTAGTTTATCCCTAAATACTTATGGACTTGCACAGACAAGCGCCAGTTTTTTTCAATACACGTTTCAATTGCAAGTTTAGTCGCGGAAACTTTTTGGCTAATGGGCTGAAGATAAACAAGTTTAGGGCTTACGCCTGTTTTGTTAAACAACGCTTCAAGCTCTTCAACGTGTTTTTGCATGGCAATTGGGTGCTTGATCTCATTAGCACGTTGCATTGCAGAGGTTAGTACCTCGTAGCCACCGCGCATATTGATCTTAGGCGATACTGTGACCCAAGTTTGCTCTGGCGCTAAAATCTCAAAGGTACCACTTGTTTCTATTTGCGTACTATAGCCATTAGCATGGAGTAGCTTACACACAGGATTTAAATCGTACATACATGGCTCGCCGCCAGTGATCACCACATGCTTTGCACGATAAGCGCGCTCTACAAATAGGTTAAGTATTTGCTCTGCGGATGCATCCGCCCAATGATCTGAATCAGCTTTTTTCTCTACCGTGTCATCCAGTGATACTTTATACACATCATCCACTTCCCACGTTTGCTTTGTGTCACACCAAGCACAGCCAACAGGACAGCCTTGTAAACGTAAAAAGATTGAAGGCGTACCCGTAAAGCTCGCTTCGCCTTGAATGGTTTCAAATATTTCATTTATTTTGTACAAAAGTATCTCACTTACTACTTGGCATTAATTATGAGCGTCATTAATTATTGAGCATAAAGAAAGACGATTTGAAAAAATCAAAAATCACGGTCAAAAATTGTTATTTATGCTCCAGCCGTGTAGTATATCGCGCCCTGATATAAACCTCTATTAAAACTAAGAGCAAAACAGTTATGACGCAAAAAGTAGTTGTGATTTATTCCGGCGGTATGGATTCATTTACCGTATTAAATAAAGCCCTGCAACAAGGCCATGAAGTGTATGCCCTGTCATTTGACTATGGTCAGCGTCATGTAAAAGAGCTCAAAGTTGCTGCAAATGTCTGTGAAAAGCTCGGTGTATCACATAAGATAGTTGATATTTCTGCGATCAATCAATTGATCGGTGGCTCATCATTAACGGATGATATTGATGTGCCTGAAGGCCACTACGAGGCCGAAAATATGAAAAGTACCATAGTACCTAATCGCAACATGATTTTATTATCGTTGGCGGTAGGCTATGCGGTATCACTCAAAGCTAGTCAAGTTTATTACGGCGCACATTCTGGAGATCATGCTATTTACCCTGACTGCCGTCCTGAGTTCGTTCAAAAAATGGATGATGTTTGTCGTATAGCAAATTACGATGCAGTAGAAATTTTCAGCCCATATTTAAACGATACGAAAATCGATATCTTAACTGATGGTATCAAAATGGGCTTAGATTATAGCCAAACTTGGACCTGCTATAACGGTCGTGAAAAAGCCTGCGGTAAGTGTGGTGCGTGCCAAGAACGCTTAGAAGCATTTAGTCTGAATAATATAACTGATCCTATCGAATACGAATAAGCACTAAAAAGGCTATCATCTCGATAGCCTTTTTCTTACTGCTAAGCCTTACTCACAGTTTATAACCAACGTTTTACTTGTAACTTATAATCGCTATAGTCTTTGCCAAATATCTTTTGTAACTTTCGCTCTTCAGGGATAATTTGAAACCAAGTTAAATAGCCTATAAACGCAATTACGCACAACAGTGCCCACAACGATGTTAACCACACCCCCCACGCTGTCAGTATAAAGGCAAAACCGACATACATTGGGTTACGAGAGATCCTATATATACCTGTAGTCACCAATTTCGATGCCAGCTCAGGTTTTCTCGGATCGACGGTTGTATTCGCTAAGCGAAAACTAACCACCCCAGCGATACAAAAAACACACCCTATCACCAGTAGAATAATTGCGCTGTAAAAAATAAAAGCCGTAAAATCAATGACGCTATAGTGAGCTATTACGGCCATCACTAGAGCAAAAAAGCACACCATTATTACCGGAGGAATTTTATTGTCTAACATACTAACTCGCTGTTTTAAAATAGTTTAGTGTTTTATAAACACATATTCAGATAAGCCAATTAAACACTTAATACACTGTATCACTCATGAATAATTTGCCAACCCCATTATTTCGACAAATAAAGTTACAATTGTCAGCTTCATCAATCTGGTATTTTGGTTATACTTTAATCATTAACTAACAAGGATAAGGTAATAAAATGTCAGGAACAACAATGGTAGTGATGATCGTATTTATCTCAGTTGGATTTGGGGTGATGTACGATATGTATAAAAAACATTTAGAGTTCAAGCATCGTACACTTACTGATAATAAAGAATCGAATAATCAAATTGCCGCAATAACAGCTGAAATGTTAGCACTTAAAGAACGAGTGCAAACGCTTGAAGCCATCGTTACTGATCAAAGTTATAACGTAAAACAAGAAATCAATAAGTTATAATTCATGCTGGCGGCGCTAGTACCTGAGCATAGCGGTTAATCACGTGCTGGTAATAAATTGGATTTTGATTAAGCATACGTTGATAGTGTGTAAGTAATTTTTGCTGATAGCAATGATGCTGCGGTTGTCCACTATGCCACATACTAGAGCCTGTCAGTGTTAAACGATGCTTTGCCTGTTTACTTATGTGGATAACCTCATAAAAGCGGTTATTCTCACAAACAATGGCTTCATTTATCAACCTCATCCCTTGCTCTAACAAGCCTTCACGTACTTTATAAGTATGGTGCACAGGGCAAATAATAAACTCCAGCTCGGCTAATATTTCACCTTTATTTATATTCGCAAACTGTTGCTGTGCGGCTAAGATATGATTAATAAAACGCAATAATAATTCACCACCGACTCCTGCGATGATCACTAAGTTTCGCTGCTGGAAGTTAATCGCTATGTCAGCAACATCTATACAATGAACTTGCCAGTGCGCCGCACCTTGAGTTGGGCTGTAACGAGTAAGCTTAGCTGTCAGCTCGTCCATTAATGCAGGCACAATATCAACAAAGTGGATTGTATCGGCAGCTTCTCGTTCAACTAACTGCATTCCCAATAAACCATGATCGCAACAACAATCCCAAATTGCTTGAAAACCAGGTTTAATAAAACTGTCTATTGTTGCTAACCGTTTACTTAAACGCATCGTTATTACTGCGCAGCTGTTTGGTAAATCAAGGCCTTTAAACTACGGTCGCTATCAACATCAACAAAACCAAGAGTCGGCGCTAAACGCTCTACAAATTCAATCGCACCTTGGGTATGCTCAGCAATCAGCGCTTTAAATGCGGCTTCACTGAGCTCGGGGCTATTAGCGCAAAGCAACAGCTTAGTATTATCATTGAGGAGCTCAGGTAAGCGGCGCAACACTTTTTGGTAATCTTTAGTTAAAATAAAACTGCCTTTTTGAAAGCTTGGCGGATCAACAATAATTAAGTCAAATGGCGCCGCTTTTTTGAGCTTACCAAACGACTTTAAAATATCGTGCGGTAAGAAGCTCACACCACGGTCAAAACCATTTAGTTGGTGATTTTGTTTACCTGCGCGTAGTACCCCTTTATTCATATCCATGTTGATCACACTATCGGCACCACCATGCATTGCAGCAACCGAAAAACCACAGGTGTAAGAAAATAAATTCAACACTTTTGCATGTTTACTATGTGCCTGTACAAATTCACGGCCACGGCGCATATCAGGGAAAATACCCGTGTTTTGACGGCTCATTAAATCAACTAAAAACTGGCACTGCCCTTCTTTTACTACATGAGGACTAGGCAATTGACCATATAACAAAGTGTTTTCTGTTTGTTGCCCTGCACGCTGTTGAAAAACCAGCGAGGTAACAGCATCAGCGGCATGTGTTTGTAACCACTCCCATAGTAGCTGACTAAGCTGCTGTAGCTCACTCGCAGGAATTTCCTCATAAGAGACAACAAATAAACACGGTGGATAAAAGTCGATATTTAAATGACTTAACTGCTCAACACTGTGACCACGGCCATGAAAAACACGGCACAGTTCGTGATCAGTGAATGGGGCACTTTCAAGTGCGTTAATAAGGGGCGTAAAATTAGGCATTTTTAATTAACTGTTGTTGTAATTCATGGATTTCATCGCGTACAGATGCGGCTTTTTCAAACTCTAAATCACTGGCATAAACATGCATTTTGGTTTCGAGTTGCTTAATTTGCACTGCTATTTCTTTCGCGCTGAGTACGTGTTTAGATTCTTTGCGGATCAGCTGTAAATTATCTTGTGGACCTGCACGTTCACCCACATCCATAACATCAGTAATCTTTTTAAGCAATGCTTGAGGTTCAATACCATGCTTAATATTATAAGCATGTTGAATATCACGACGACGCTGTGTTTCATCAATCGCTTTAGCCATGGATTTAGTGACATGGTCACCATATAAAATAGCACAGCCATTTAAGTGACGAGCAGCACGACCAATGGTTTGAATTAACGCTCGAGCTGAGCGTAAGAAGCCTTCTTTATCCGCATCAAGTATGGCAACTAAGGACACTTCTGGCATATCCAAGCCTTCTCTTAGTAAGTTAATACCTACTAACACATCAAACACACCAGCACGGAAATCACGTATAATTTCAACTCGCTCCACGGTATCAATGTCTGAGTGTAAATAGCGTACTTTCACATCATGCTCAGATAAATAGTCCGTTAAATCTTCCGCCATACGTTTGGTTAACGTAGTGACTAGCACACGTTCATCTATTTCTACCCGCTTATATATTTCCGACAATAAATCATCGACCTGCGTCGCTACAGGGCGAACTTCAATTTGTGGATCGAGTAGCCCTGTGGGACGAATTACTTGCTCCGCAATTTCATCACCACAACGCTCTAATTCAAAGTCACCCGGTGTAGCTGATACATAGATTGTTTGCGGTGCAATCGCTTCAAACTCTTCAAAGCGCAGCGGACGATTATCCATCGCTGAGGGCATCCGAAAACCATATTCCACGAGGTTTTCTTTACGACTGCGATCACCTTTGTACATAGCACCAATTTGCGACACCGTAACGTGGGATTCATCAATAATCATTAATGCATCATCAGGTAAGTAATCAAGCAAAGTTGGCGGCGGATCACCCGGCGTACGCCCAGATAAATAACGACTGTAGTTTTCTATACCAGAGCAATAACCAAGCTCGGTCATCATTTCAATGTCGTATTGAGTTCGCTGTGCAACACGTTGCTCTTCAACTAATTTATTAGCACTAAGTAACTGTGCTCGGCGTTCTTTTAGTTCTGCTTTGATGTGCTCAACTGCGTCAAGAATTTTCTCTCTCGGCGTCACATAGTGGGTCTTCGGGTAGATAGTTGCACGCACAATGTGTTTTTCAACAGCACCGGTGAGCGGGTCAAAAATACTCAGACGTTCAATTTCATCGTCAAACATTTCTACACGCACTGCAAAGGTATCTGATTCGGCGGGGAAGATATCCACCACTTCACCGCGCACCCGATAAGTGCCACGGCTAAAATCAATATCATTACGAGTGTATTGAATTTCGGCTAAACGACGCAGCATATCTCGTTGATCAACTTTTTCGCCCACTTTCAGCAATAGCATCATCTTCATGTATGATTTTGGATCACCCAAACCATAAATAGCTGAAACCGATGCCACAATAATAGTGTCTCTACGTTCTAATAATGCTTTGGTTGCGCTTAAGCGCATTTGCTCAATGTGTTCATTGATTGAGGCATCTTTTTCAATAAAGGTATCGCTGGCAACCACATAAGCTTCCGGCTGATAATAATCGTAATAGGAAACAAAATATTCCACCGCGTTATGCGGGAAAAACTCTTTCATTTCACCGTAAAGTTGTGCTGCAAGGGTTTTATTATGTGCCATGATGATCGTTGGACGATTCAAATCACTGATAATATTGGCCATGGTAAAGGTTTTACCCGTACCCGTTGCTCCCAATAACGTTTGATGAGCCAGTCCAGCTTCTAACCCCTCGCATAACTGCGCAATCGCGGTGGGTTGATCCCCTGCGGGCTTAAATTTAGAAACCAGTTGAAAATGGTCACTCATGCTTGGCACTCCTGTACAGCCTGATTACTGATCATATTCAGTTCTTTAATAAACCATTTATACGCTACTATGGCAGTAAATAAATTACCTACCGCTGCGCCTATTAGTAAACCCGGTAAACCGGCATATACATTACCAATATAAGCAAATGGAACATAAAAAATAAATAATCGGATAACACTTAAAATTAGCGCATTCATCGGCTTATGTAAGGCATTAAACGATGAGTTTGTTAAAATAATCACGCCTTGTAAACCGTAGCTCAATGGCAAGGTGAAAATAAATAAGGTGATCACATCGATAACTAATTGCTCTTTACCAAATAATTGGCTGATCACGCCTGAAAATGCAATTAGCAATAAATAAATAATAAATTGCCAAATCATCACAAACTTTAAGGTTGTAGTATACGCGTCTTTAACACGGCACAATTTACCAGCTCCAAAGTTTTGACTAATAAACGGTGGTAATGTCATCGATAATGCTAACACCACAAGACTGGCAATTGACTCAATTCGGCTACCAACACCAAATGCTGCAACAGCCTCAGGGCCATGATACGCCACCATCGCGGTCATTATCGCCATAGCTACCGGTGTTAACATGTTTGCCCCTGCTGCGGGTAAACCAATTTTTAATATTTTACGAATCGAACTTAATGGCGTTTGGCTATTTGCTTTTAAGCTTAATAAGCCTTTTTTAACTGCTAATAAATATAAAATAATAATTACCGCAACCGCCCACGCAATAACGCTGGCAATTGCTGCGCCTTGAATACCCAGCGCAGGGATAGGCCCAAAACCAAAAATTAACATCGGATCGAGTACCGCATTAATAAGCCCTGCCCCGCCCATCACAATACTTGGGGTTTTAGTGTCTCCGCTGGCACGCAATACTGAATTTCCTACCATGGGCGTTATTAAAAATACACTGCCTAAAAACCACACACTCATATAATCGTGGATCAATGGCAGTACAACATCCCCTGCCCCTAATAGTTTAAAAATGGGGGCGATAAGGAGGTAGCCAAATAACGACAAGCACACCACCATAACAACCGCTATTAGCAACGCCATACTGGCATCAAAGCGTGCTTCTTCAATATTATTGCTACCAAGCGCTTTAGCTATCACCGCAGAGGTGCCAATGCCTAAACCAATTGCAAGGCTAATCACTGTAAAGGTAACGGGAAAGGTAAAGCTAACTGCAGCCAAGGGTTCAGTACCGAGTAAACTGATAAAAAATGTATCTACAATATTAAACATCATTAAAGTGATCATCCCAAAAATCATCGGGATCGTCATTTTCTTCAATGTTGGCACGATGGGAGCATTTAATAAATCGGGAGCTGTGTTAGTCTGCAAAGTTGCGCGCATGGGAATAAATAAACCTCTTTTATTAAGCGTGGTATTTTAAAGCATCGAGGCTTGGCAAGCCATGCATTTATCAAGTGATTATGAATTGCTGATAAAAATGCCTAAAAAATAATAGAAAAGTGTGCTTTTTACGTGCTTTAACGCAATTTCAGTTCGAACCATAGCTAAAAACAATAAAAATACATTTTTGTAACCTTTATCACAAAAACATCGCGACTGGCGGTGCATTTTTACACAAAAATTGCGCTAATCGAATCGTCACGAATAAATTTACTCATCAACCAGACTACTTTCCGCTTATTTTTACAAGTCATTGTTTTAAAATAAGATAAAAAAACTGATTTAAATGCTTGATATCCTCACAGCACCCTAAAAACATGGCTCTGACAACGTTCTTAAAGTTTCATAAACAGAGTTATCCACAGAAACCGTGGATAACTCTTGCAAAGCCACGCTAATAAAGGCCTACAAAGGGGCGACTTAAATCGCCTCGTAACAATGTTGGCAAATACTAACTTTAGACAATTTGCCACAAACAGCTCAGAAAACATACTTAACTGCTGTAGCAAGGTGCTATCGGGATTAATTAAATATCAATATACGATCTAAACATACAACTAACTCAATGATAACAAACAACAAAGAAAATGTTTTTTGCGATTTATTTCATCACTATGCTAATAATATAAAGAGTGAGATCTCCAGATAATTTTTTTTCAATAAAGGACTGGGTTAATGAATTGCTAAATTGAATCTGGCTAAGTTGGCGACTGTACTCAGTTGCGCTAAAAAAGTGCATTTCATAAATTTATTCATACTAAAGTAGATAAATGATCACTTTATATAATTTTCATCGTGGTCAAATTGATTGTTTATTAGTCTTGGAAATTAGCAATTCTATAAAATTGGTCGATCTAATACTGTAAAATAAGGACAAAAAAAGCCACAAAACAGCCAGATCGAACATAAAAACATCGAACAGACTGCTTTTTTTTGTTTATAAGGTTTTATGTGTTGACACTTTGCAGCGCGGTCATTAATATTTCGCCCCGTTGAAAGGCACATACGCTTCCCCCTTAGCTCAGTTGGTTAGAGCGACGGACTGTTAATCCGCAGGTCCCCCGTTCGAGTCGGGGAGGGGGAGCCAAAATAT
>NZ_PNDT01000045.1:0-568 GCF_005886375.1 Pseudoalteromonas sp. S1727 | reverse complement strand
TTTACATATAAAGCCATAATAAACTCTCTTCTTATCTGTCAAAGTTAAATCACCAGCTTAGCTAGTGGTATTTGACAAAGTGACTCATTACAACGGCAAACTTTAATTGCCTGGGGCAAAAAACTGCCACTTTGCAGGTTATTTAAAAACTTAATAAGAGTAGAGCAAACTTTAGGCCAACTTTTAAAGTCGCTGTGAAGAATAGGCCTGTGAAGAGCCGCAATAGAAAAAGGCTCTTAATAAGAGCCTTTATGGAGATAAGTTTGAGAGTGGGTTTTTAAAGGTGAAAGGTGGCATGATTAATGCTTTAACCTCTATGTTCTTACAAATGTTAGAACACTACCGGATTTTAAGCGCCTCCGCTTTATAATCCTTCAATAGCGCCTTTGTTAATACCCCATTAGACAAAGGCGCTTTTCTTTAGAGTCAAAGTTTTGACTTCACTTTTCCTCAACTATCTAACGATTAACCTAGTAAGCTTAATGCCGCCTGTGGACGTTGGTTTGCTTGACTAAGAATTGTTTGACTTGCTTGTTGTAAGATTTGCATCTTAGTTAAGTTCGCTGTC
>NZ_PNDT01000044.1:0-33776 GCF_005886375.1 Pseudoalteromonas sp. S1727 | reverse complement strand
TTTTTGTTTCTCATTTCCCCTCATTGTTTTCTCTTTGTGCAAAATGTTTATAGGCGCGGCTTTATGCCGCGCATCAGCAGGAAAGGTTAAAGATGCTAGGGAATATGCTTTTGTAGGTCGGGCTTTAGCCCGAAAAAGTAAAATATTAATTTTTTAGTTTCTCATTTACCCTCATTGTTTTCTCTTTGTGCAAAAATGTTTATAGGCGCGGCTTTATGCCGCGCATCAGCGGGAAAGGTTAAAGATGCTAGGGAATATGCTTTTGTAGGTCGGGCTTTAGCCCGAAAAAGTAAAATATTAATTTTTTAGTTTCTCATTTACCCTCATTGTTTTCTCTTTGTGCAAAAATGATTTTAAGTAATTTATTTACCACAGAGGTTAAGAGGCGCTGCGCTGTAGAGGAGACAGGTAAAAAGTTAAAAATTAAGGCGCTAGGAGCTAGGAAAGTGACTAGGGGCTAGGTGTCTTGGCTTTTGTGGGAACAGGCTTTAGCCGTGATTGTTTTTAGTTATGTGTTAAAGCTCATCGGCGCTAAAGCGCTCTCCTACAATCATTAAAGACTAGGGGCTAAGATTCATAGCCCGAAATTCGTTACCCGCAGCCCGTGGCTTTATGCCGCGCGGTGTGAAGATTCATGGCTAAAGCCATTTCCTACGTCATGCTGTTAACCTAGACCCCCCATTTTTATTATTTCATTTTTCATAAAAAACACTTTACCTCAACTTTGCTTGAGGTTTTATTGTGCCTTTAATTACTCAAATAAAGGAATTTTATTATGTATTTAGAGCACGTGAATTTAGTTGTTGATGATGTTGAAGCTATGCTGCATTTTTATAAAGCCGCTTTTCCACATTGGTCTATAAGAAGCCAAGGTGAAGGGGCGTGGCATGGAAAACCGCGAAAATGGTTGCACTTTGGTGATGACCGACAGTATTTGGCACTAAGTGATAATGGTGAACAACGTAATCGGGATTTAACAGGCCATCAAATTGGTTTAGCGCATTTTGCATATGTTACAAATAATATTGCAGCGGTTATTTCGCGTTTAGAAAGTGCGGGTTACCGTATTGATAAGCCTGGCGCGGAAAACCCTTTTCGTAAAAATGTTTATTTTATCGATCCGGCTGGATTTGAAATTGAGTTTGTGGAGTACCTAAGTGACATTCCCAGTGAGCGTAATAATGATTTATAAAGCGATTAAGTAACTCGCGGCTAGCGTGTAGATAGCTGGCCGCTTTATCGGCTTTACGAGCGCTTATTCATATCTTGCCAGCTGGTTTTGAGGCTGTTGGCGAAGGAGATAAACTTTTCTTTAATGGTTCGCTTGATTTTAATTTCTACCGAGCCAAGCAACACTTTACCTTCGATAGTAATGGTTGGTCCTTGCTGCTTGTTCAGTGACACAGATGTGTTTTCAACACTGCCAATAATACTAAATAGTTTTGATACAACATTAACGTGCTCTGGAACATAAATTTGGTCACTACCAAGCAAGCAATTAACATAGAGGGTGATATTTTGATGCTGGAATATGGCATCAGTAAAATCAAGTTCAATCGAACCTAGCAGGTTAGTTAGGTGAATTTCTTTGGGTACTACCCATTGACCACTGCGCTCATTTGATCCCAATATGCTGCGTAGGTGCAATGCTTCATCGTTGTTTTTATTACTGTAATTTGGGCTAAACTGTGCTCTTTTTTCAGACTGATAGCTACTATCAGTTGTTAGTTCAAGGTCACTTACCAAATCAATTAAGGTTTGGTTATCTTTAGCTTCCATCGCTTGGTCTAATCGGCGCTCAAAAGCCTCTGCTGAAATAACCGCATGACTGTAGTTATAAATTAATTGATCAATAACTTGTTCACGCACTTGCTCAATTGGGCGATCTTCTAGTTTTACAGGCATGGTGTATTCCTTTTTAGTGAAGCAGTTGCTGTATATGTACTATTACTAAGTTCAACTATAACTAAGCAAGGCTTAGGCCATTATTAATTGCAATAAAAATCAACCTGTTAGATTTTATGAAACTAAAATGGTTCGTTATATTAACGACAGATTAACGAATAATGCTATTAAATAGTTAATTTTGCAACGACCAGAATAAATTACCGAATAGTCGGTAAATTATTACCAAGACAAAACACACTGTTGTCACATTTATTCTGTAACAGTCTGATTTTTATTGTTTTAAATGTTGGCCTGATGTTCGCATTAATCATATTGTCTTTAATCAAAAGGAGAAAGATTATGAAAACATTTAACAAATCTATTATTGCAGCGTTAGTTCTTGGTACAACAGCAATGGGTGCTCAAGCAAGTAGCTGGGAAAATGAAAGTAAAGATGCTTGGATTGATGGTAAGGCAGAAACAGTTCTTCTAATGAACACTAACTTAAACAATTTTGACATTAACACTGATGTAAAAAATGGCAAAGTTGTACTCACTGGTAAAGTTGAAAGTGAGCTTGATAAAGAGCTAGCCGAAGAGCTTGTATTAAGCCTTGATGGCGTAACTGATGTTGATAACGAATTAACGGTTGTTAAAAATGTCGAAGCCAAAAACAAGAAAATGAAATCTGATAGCACTGAAAGTGACTTAACTGACGCTAAAATCAGTACTGTTATCACAACTCGTTTCTTGTTCAACTCTGAAGTAGGTGGTACTGATATCGACGTTGATACCGATAAAGGTGT
This sequence comes from Pseudoalteromonas sp. S1727, assembly GCF_005886375.1. NCBI lineage: Bacteria > Pseudomonadati > Pseudomonadota > Gammaproteobacteria > Alteromonadales > Pseudoalteromonadaceae > Pseudoalteromonas > Pseudoalteromonas sp. S1727. The sequence continues at coordinate 31,083 of NZ_PNDT01000044.1, read as the reverse complement.
AGTTACACTCAAAGGTACTGTTGAATCTGAAGCTGAAAAACAGCTTGCAGTGAAAATTGCCAAAAATGCTGAAGATGTTCGTGATGTGATTGATGAGTTAACAATCGTCGCTGAATAATCTATAAGTCAAGAATGCCCAGCTAGGCTGGGCTTTCTTATGGAGTAAACAATATGGACTTAATTCGTATTATATTTTCAGTATTGATCCCGCCACTGGGTGTTTTTTTACAAGTGGGCTTAGGGATACAGTTTTGGATTAATATTTTGTTAACATTGCTGGGGTATATTCCAGGCTTAATTCATGCAATTTATATAATTGCTAGGCGTTAAGCGCGCAATGTTCAATAAAACAAGGATGGGCAGCCTTATGGCAAGGAGAAATATTATGGACAACATATTAAGGAAAAACCAACAAGGAAGAACAGTCAGTGTTACGCCACTGTGGACGGCACAGCAATGGAAGCAGTTAATGGATAAGGCAACAAGGAGTGAAGCCAAAGCAACAAGGAGCGGGCTTTAAATTATAAGGAATTTACTAGGATGTTAAATACCGAAAAATTATAAGTGCATGCTACTTTTTAAACGCAGAGCATGCACTTATAACCTTCCCAAAGAATATCTCAAAACTAAATTAGTATCATATAAGCTATAAGCGGTAAGTGCCCAAAGCTTATCTCATAGTAATCCCGTACTCTGTACATCCAAGTCTGGAAATACTCTGGAAACCTACATGTGATCTAGTTTATAAGGCTTTTCCAGAAAAAGTGAAAAAACACAAAAAAATTTGGACTTTTTTGATGTCTGGAAAATGGTTTTCCAGACATCAAGTTACATAATTTTTTAAGTTTATCTAATTAAAAAACAATCGAAACTGGCCTTTCAATCTTTATGAAATCTACCAAATTTCTATTTAACATTAATGGTGAACCTTTTACCATATGATTTAGTGATGCAAGCTGTTCACTTGTAATACTTCTTTGTTCTCCAAGTCTGTTTACTAAAAACTCAATGCTGTTGCTTTGAGCATAAAGGTTGAAAGCACCTCTCCAGAAATTACTTGATAACTTTTCCACCCAGTCGAATTCAGGCTTAGACTTAATGGCGAATGAAGCTAGATGCTCTTGAAACCTAATGTGGCCGAAGTGGTACTTTTGTTCACTAGTATCAAAGAATAATATGTTGCAGTCATATTGCAGAGAGTGGAGTAGACTTTCTATAAGTTTCTTTTCGTATCCTGTGCTTTTAAGTAAATAGTTTACAGCTGAAACTTTATCGTAACCCCGAAATTCATTTACATGCATGTAATAGGCTAGTTCAATTGCACAGTTTTGTAGATGTTCAGTATGAAGGTTTGTTCTAGGCTTTATATTTTTATAAGAGTCGTATTCACCAGTTAATAGTCTTAGCCTCGCATTGTAAATTTCATTCTCATTTGAAAAGGACTTTATTCCCTGATTATAGAGTTCGCAAGCAACAGTAGCTAGTAACGGAGTGTTTATGATCTCAGCCAGCTTGTTTTTTTGAATTTCTCTTTTTATCTCTTTAAAGTTATTTTCACCGTTATAAAGCTTTATAAAGTTAAAAAGTTGCTCTTTTGTGAATGGCTCTAAAGTCACTCCTAAAAATTCAATTTCTTTTAAGTAGGATACGCAATCACGAGTTGAGATGATGATTTGTAAGTTATTGTGTTTTTTTACTAAATCTTCGATTTCTTGCAATATGTTTGGGGTTGAGTTATATATTTCATCTAACCCGTCAAGTATTAATGTTACCTTTTTATCTAAAAATTCAATAATGAAATCAATTGATTTTTTACTTTCTTCCATCTTTGAATTAATACAAATGAAGCTGTAAATTATATTTTTACTATAATCATCAAAGTACCTCTTTCTTTCAATATAGGCTTGTTGAATTTTGTTAAGCCTTAAGTGAATTACGCTGCTTGGATCTTTTTCTATTTTGTACTTTGCATATTGACTAAGAGTTGTTGTTTTTCCTGCACCAGCTTTGCCATAAACAGCCAAGTTTTTATGAGTATCAAAAATAAAAAATGGTGATACGGTTAAAGGCTGGATTGGTATTGCTTCTTTAAAATCTATAGTTTTACCAATGTACCTAGACTTTTCTTCCAGCTTATCTAAAAGCTTTAGAGATTCATCTGTACTATTTAAAAGTTTTATTATTTCATTTGGTGTTGGGTTTTTATTGATTGATTGTATGTAATTTCTCTGCTTATTGAGTAGTTCATTGAGGTGGTTCGCTAAACTTTTCTTATTCAGCTTTATGAAAGTATTTTTTTCTATTTCTTTGTTTTTGCTGTTTTTAGATATAAATTCGCTTTTTTGCCTTTCTATGCTTTTTTCAACTTTTACTAATTCACTCTCTTCAATTAGTTTTATTTTGAATATATCTTCTATTTCCCTTAAAGATTCTTTTACCATATTCCATATTAAATAATTAACGCTTAGTTCTTTGTTATATGGGGTTGCTACCGAGCAAAGGGCGTTTTTGCTCTCTATATTTCCAAGGAAAAATGAAAGGTCGTTATATATCGTTTTTATATCAATGTAAGACTCAGCTTTTATAGCATTTAGTAGCTCATGATTTGTTTCTTCAATCTCTTTATTTTCAAATATTTTAAGGCTATCAGGCTTTAGCTTTTCATAAAGTTTAGGGGCCTTTTCCTTAATGATTTTTACTAGTGTAGCTCCGTCTAAGATTTCAGGTTCTTCGCCTTTTTTAAAACCGTTGAAAATTTTATCTTTCATTCTGTCATCGACAACTTCTGGGCAGGCTAAATAGACTTTATTAGCAGGGACTCTCACCCCTTTTTCATTAAATGACCCATGATTAATGCATTCATTAAGCTGTCTGAAAAGTGCATTTATATCAGCTTTTCTTGTACAATTTTTAAGCTTTTTACTTTGTATATGGATTCTGTATTCATCTATACCTAGATCTTTTGTGAAAATTAGATCCTTACCATATTCAAAAGGCCCACCATTAAAAATTGTCCTTTCAAACCCAAGCTCCTTGTATAATTCAGCGACAACTTTTTGAGAGAACTCGTCTTCTCCCATGTTATTTATCACATTGAAAATTTCACAGTTCATTATTGCTCCTGTTTTTCTAATTCAGTCAACCAATATGAGCAATAGTCTTCGCCATCGTAAATAGATGAACTAAGCTTTCCTTTATCAATTGCACCAACTCTAGCTTTACAGCTCAAGGTAACTTCTCTGATGCAAGGTAATAGAAAATGCTTTTCATCCGGGCTCAACTGCCCACTTTTATTTAACTTTTCTAATTCTTTTGCGCGGTTAGTCACTTGTTGTTTTAAAGTCGAATATTGGGCTGAAATAAATGCTTTGTTCGATTCGAACTCTTCAAACATATCCATTAGCTCTGCAAATTCAGTTTTTAGCTCTGTGAGCTCTTTCTCAATATCAATTGTTGACATTAGTTGTTCCTTCAATGGTTAGTCGTTTAGGCCTGATTGGTATGTAAAAGTCTCTTCATAAAGAGAGTAATACTCAACTTTCAATTGATACCGTTTAATAAGTCGTTCGAGAATGTGGGAGAGTTTTGATTTCGGCAAAAAATGAAGTTCAAGTACGCGTATTCTTTCATCCTTGGCTATGTAACTATCCGAAGATAAGCCTGAAGTATGTTGATGAGCATTACTAAGCTCTTGTTCAAAGTAATGACGGATGTCTTTATCGAACTCTGACCAACATATTTCTTGTCCATCGACTATAAATGTGAACTTGCCCACTTTTGCAGTTCCTAGTCCTTTGTTTATGATGTCGTAGTGCACCGAGTTATCCTGGGTGTGTAGCCAATCGCAAAGCCTTGGTGCAACCGATAATTTATTATGTTTCTGCTGTGTCCTAATAGTCCAATAGATAAGTCCTATAGCTATTAATGCTGTTAAAGTAGTTATTACCTGAATTGTAATGTTCATTCTTAATCGCCTGAATCTGAAGCATTATCTTCTTCTAAAATTTCGTCTAGGGTAGTTAAAACAGCTTTTAAGTCATCTTCATAGTTCGCAATATAATTAGGCGTATATACTTTTCTGGTTTTATTGTTTTCAGCTATTTTAATGACCGTACCTTTGTGTTTTTTCCAAAATTCTCTGAACTTTTTTTCACTTAGTGGTTTTATTATATCTTCCTTTGTAGGCACGAAATCATCAGTGTCTAGATTAGAGAAAAACCCACTTGTTAAATGCGATAGGCAGTAGTCAATAAAGTAAAGAGCATTTTCTTCAGCTTTATCAGGGTTAAAACAAACATCAAACAAGTAATCATTCATTAAGTTTGCTATACCATTATTGTCTTCAGTGCCTTTTACGTCATAAAAACCGCAACCAATTCCACTCCCGTCCGGTCCCTTCTTGTAACTCAAGTGGTATATTACAAAATTGGCAATACTCATTTTGCTAGAAGCAATTCTTTCGCTTGCTGACAATTCCCCTGAATATAGCGTTTCTTCCTCATAAGAATTTGAATTAGTAGGTAGTTCTTCTTTTGTATTTTCTATTTCATTAAAGAAGTTTACGCCCTTGCTGATATAGTTATTGGAAAATAAAGCAAAAATTTCTTGTGAAATTTTTCTCATTTGTTGAATCGTTAATTTGCTTACTAAACCTGCGGTTTCGGCACTCTCGTCTTGTTCAAGAATTAATGCGTCACTTAAGTTATAAAATTGTCCGCCACGGTCGGCGCAGCAATATAGTCTGAAAAGCATTAAATCTTGCCATCCACATATACCTTTAGGATTACTTATAAATTTCTCTAAGATCCCAGTACCGTGATATAGATTAGAACCAAATATTCGCCAAGCTATTTCTTTACGATGAAGTCCATTATTTTTATGCCTATCTTCGGCACTGTGACCCCATCCGCATTTATTTAAAATACTAATGAGTGATAAAATATAATTCTTTCTTGAGCTTTCTTTTGTATAGAAAAGTATTGGACTTTCTTGAATTTGCGTAATGAGCGTATCAATAATATTGTCTACAGAAGCTTTATCTAACTTGTATGAATGAGATACTAACAAATTTAAAAGCTTATCACGTGATTCTTGCGTTCTCATATCTTGATTGTCTTTTAATAGCTCAGAGTACATTTCACCATTTATAATTTTATCTACTGAACTTTTGTATAAAGTGTATGTTTCTGTTGGTTTAGGTTTGATGCATCTCGCTATAAGTTTCAGGAGTTTCTCTAAATTTTTAACTTCTCCCTTGTTAAAGCAGGCTCTTGAAAAGTATTCTTCATCACTTAAACGAAAGCTACGAGGGTCTTCAAACTTGAGCACTTTGACATCGAAAAGTTGGCGTAATAAGAAGCATGCGTTGCTTTCTTGATTTTCTAGGATGTGAGAAAAATTGTCGGAATTTTTCCATTTGCTATCTCTTTTGCGCAGTGAAAAACTACCTTCTAAGCTTGAAGTTTCCTCTTGGTAAATTTGTCGAAATAAACCGGGATAATTTAAATGTATTAGTACTAAATGTATGAGGTCTTGCTTATTAAAGTCTGTTTTACTTAAGTCGCTAGAATGTAGTTGCATTACAAGTATTGAATTGATAAAACGTTTTACCTTTCTAAAATTGCCTAATAAGGGAAGATAGGCGTAAGCATTTTTGCCTTCTAAAAGAGAGGCTAATTCTTCTAATACAGAACTAACTTTTTCCATTATCTCAGCAGAAAAAAGTTCCAGCCTTTCATCGCTCTGCCAGTTGTTACGAAGAAATTGGGTTAAATCTTTAGTATCAATAAGGATGTTTAATTTTACAGAGACGAACTTCTCCAAGAATTCCCTAGCTTTAGATTTATCATCATGCTCTCCTATAATATTCTCAGTATCATAACAAAGCACATATGTTGCCCTTGACAATTTGAATGATTGTTTAGTTGCATACAAAACATTATTAATTGATTTAGGGTCTAGTCTGTCTAAATCATCTATTATTATAACTATACGGAGATCCAACTGCCCTAGAGCATCATCTATATCAGCAAGCAAATCTTCAATTGTATCATTGGTAGGTGAAAATGATAATTTTAGGCCGAAAAACGATATACTCGCATTACCTTTAATTAACCGAGAATACCGTGACGCAGCACTTTTAAGTTCTGGAGTGAAATATTTCTTTTGTATAGCTGCAGTTATCTCGGTTATGAGCATATTAGTAATGTTGGTATTAGAACTGTATCTTAGTGGCTCAAATCTACAGACAACTAGGTTCTTATGTTGCTCCAAATTTTCTTGTAGAAGGTTTATAAGGCTCGTTTTACCTACCCCCCAAGAACCATCTACCCCAAACACTAGCTCGCTTGATTCTTTAGCATTGAGAATATGTTCGGAAAAATTTTTAACCTGCTGGTCTAAATTCAGTAAATCAAGGTTTTTATTCACTATAGGTTGATCACTTACAAAGAGATTATTACCTGTGTCTTTGGAAGGAAGTGAGTTCGGTTTTGGGTTAGAGGTAATAGTTATGAGAAAAAAAATCAGTATGGTAGGTGCAGTAAACGGCGGAGCTGTACTTAGGGGTATATGAAGTAACTCTAATTGAGGAAGTAAAAAATAGTTTAATATTACGCCTAAAGTAAATATAGCCAATAACCTAAAGTTCTTTCTTTTTAGAATTAATTTTAGAGTATCAAAACATTTTCTTCTTTTTAAGTAGGGCACTATGTAAAAGATGAACAATCCAATTGGTAATATATATGTTATTAATGAAGACGTAAGGTCAGTTTTGAGCGATGGTAACTCCGCGTAACCTTTTAATCTTTCAATAATTATATGCAAGTTTATTGAGATTTTGAGAGAAAAATTTGAACTTATATAAAATCCACAAAAAAAAGATTCGCTAATTAAAAAGCCAATGAATAAAGCTTTTGCATAGATTAAAAAGTGAGGCATTTTGATTGTTTCTTTGCTATCCGAGCTCATTTCATTCCTTTACGTTTCAATCAAATTTTATTACTTGTTGGAGTTTTAAGCTTTTTGATTAATTCAAGCTTCTTCTCTATATCTAATTTTGATATCTCAATTGCTAGCTCTGCTGTTGTTTCATCTTCACAGAAAAAATAATTTAATGGAACATTTAGTTCATCTGCGATCTTTTTTAGAGTCGTTAAGTCTGGAATATGACGGCCTTTTTCATAGTGGTTCATGCGACCACTCGCTGAGTTCTCATCCATACCGATAAGTATCCCCAACTGCTTTTGAGTGATACCTGATTTAGTGCGGGCCTGTTTGAGCCTAATTGGGATTGGATTTTGGAACACAGAAGCATCATTTTTTTAGTCTCTAATAGCTTAGATTGTCTAAGTTTTACAATGGTTTGTACACTTAGGAATCCTAAGTTTAATTTGTGGTATGTTCTTAAAGTCATTTCTATATGTAAAACTTAGTGTTCCTAAGTTTTACATTGTTCTATATACTTAGCAACCCTAAGTTTTCTTGATTTTAGTAGTATAATAAATGCCCCAAGTTATTAAATTAAACCAACACATTTATTCCCTCTTGATAGAAAAAGAGTGTAATGGCTTTACAATTGTTGAGCTCAGGGATGAGTTATTAAGCGTCACTGATACATATCAAGATATAGATGAGGCACGCAAATTCATTTATAGACAAACGACAGCTCTTGAGCGGAAGGGACTCTTAAATTCAAAAGGAAGTGACCGTTATAAAAGGTATTTTAAGACTGAACTGTTTGATAATACTAAATTTGTGGCGAAACAGGTTCTAATTACCAAAGAAAAATCAATTAGCAGTCATACTGATAATCAAGCATCTAAGCTTGTTGAAACCTTATTAAATGAAAAGAAACAGTTTGAGGCTGAGCTTGCAATTTTATTGGGGGAAGTTGATGAATACAAAGCTCTACAGAAGCGATTCCCTGAGCACCTTAGCTTGTTTTACTCTGCATTCGATGATGCTAAAAATAATTCAGCTAAGTTATTAGGAAAAGTTAACGCTTTAACTAATATATTGGCCTCTTTGGATAATGGTGCACGGCAATGCTGAGAAGTTGGCAAAGGGAATGTGTTGAGTTAGCAGTAAAAAAATATACAGCTATTGATAAGCACTTTCTATGTCAGGCCACTCCAGGTGCTGGTAAAACAATAATGGCAGCTTCATTGGCCAAAGCGTTATTTGATAAAGGAATGATAGACAGAGTGATCTGCTTTTCACCATCGGTTGAAGTGGCTAATAATATCAAAAGAACATTTGGAAAAATAATTGGGTGTTCGTTTGATGGCTCATTTACGGCTGTAGGTGCCTCTATGACTTATCAAAGCTTATGCTCTATTCCTGAAAGTACTTGGGATGGGCTTAGAAAGTATCGTACATTTTTTATTTTTGATGAAATACATCACTGCTCATTCTCGCAAGATAAATCTAAAATCAATACGTGGGGTGAGAAAGTTGTTTTCCATTTACAGGATATTGCAACTTACACACTTGCGCTATCGGGTACTCCTTGGCGCTCAGATGCCGTTCCTATTGCTTTAGTGAATTATTCTGATCCAGAAGGAGAGTTGATATGCGACTATCAATACAGTTTGAGTCAAGCTATAAGAGATAACGTGTGTAGGGAGCCAAAAATAGTTTTAGTTGATAGCAATAGTATTTCGGATGGCCACGATACATATGGATCAATAGCTGAATTTGTTAAAAAAGCTCAATCAGCGTACCAAGAGGTGCTTAATAATGACTCTGCACTTAGATATTTATTGAAGTTAGCCGTATTAAAACTGTCGGTGATAAGAGTTTCAAACCCAACTGCCGGCGGCCTAGTTGTTGCGTCTTCAGTTAAGCACGCTGAAATGATAAACAGCTTATTAATTGAAGAATTTAATCAAACGTCAACCATAGTTACTTACTTACACGATAATTCAACACAGAAGATCAACACATTTAAGTCATCTACTGAACAGTGGATTGTTAGTGTGGGTATGATTAGTGAAGGAACTGATATACCTAGGCTACAAGTTTGTTGTCATTTAAGTTCTATAAAAACAGAGTTGTACTTTAGGCAAGTTTTAGGGCGCATTCTTAGGTCTGGCAAAGGTAAAATTGAATTAGCCTGGTTATTCACATTTGCAGAAACAAGCTTAATTGAGTTTGCTGAGCGCATTAATATCGATATACCAGATAGTTGCTCTTATGTTGATATGGAATGTGACACAATCTTGGTGAGAGAAGATATATTTAGACCTTTAACATCGCCAAAGATAAACAGGGATAATAAGTTAAAAGAAATCCTTGATAAACTCGTTCTAGGGGGCCTAACTTCAGAACGCGGTATAGCTTATGATGAGCTGCTTTCAGGTTGTTCATTAAGCAGTATACAAATTAAATCACTTAGAACTAGAGTTATAGAAGCATTCTTATAGTTCCATAAAGAGAGGTATGTTCTGTTTACTTATAAAAAAGCAATATCATTGTGGAATAAATTAGAACGAGCTTCCAAGCCTTTTATCATCGATAACAATTAATTAATGACCAACTCAAGAATATTTCTTTTATTAAACATTCGAGGCATAAGGGCATGAACTGTTTTATGAGAACTTAGTGGCTTATTGCTTAGAGGAAAATAAGCCATACCTTAATTTAATTGACGTTAGCTCAACATATTATTTATCGCTTAAGAAGATCTTAGGTTCGCTATTATAAACCAAGTTAACTTTCTTCTTTTCTCGTACGCAGTTATAACAGCAAAAGTGGAATAAATGGCATGTTATTATTTACGGCTTTTAGGTGATAACTAAGTCACTACAGAGACTTTAACTTTTGGTCTAATTAACTATTCAAATATCTTTTTTTAATATCAAGGTGACGTGAAAGAGAAGAGCCTTAATGACATGGTTTAAGCTGTGGACTTCGCGAAATAACAATAGCATCTTTCTTAAAAACTCCATGAAAGTGATATCAATAGTTGTATCTCTTGCTAATCCCTCTTTAGCTGAGCTGTAAGTGATTATTTGCGTTACTTCATTATATTCGTGTTTGTAGTGTGCAATACCATTTCTTAAACGGTTATCTATTGCATTTTCATCAAATTTAAAGAAAGACTCATCGATAGCGAATAGCTTTTTGCCTAGGTCTACATTGGCGTAGTTATTTAAAGAAGAGAAAGCTTGAATTATCTTTCCTGTTTTTTTACTAAACCGAACATCATCAGAAAAAAGATTAAAATTACCACGATGTATTAAGTTGTTAAGTCCCGCAATAAGCACCAGTTGTCGAGAGTAAACTTCTGCTAGATCTTTATAAGTGTTGTTGCATGTATCAAAGCTTTGAGTCGATACTCTGGCAGGAACATCCCCGAGTTCTTCCTCTATGTAGTCGTAATATAAAGCAGGGCGAAGAGGTAGTTCTAAGTTAATTAGTCTAGGATACAAGCTGATAGTGTCATAATGGACTGTTTTTAGAAAACCAGTATTGAGCAGACTATCGAAGAACTCGCTAAGGTTTTCATTGTGCTCAGTATATAGTTTGAAAAGCAAATTTGGCATCCCTTTACTGAGCTCTTTATTATGTTCATGGATAGTAAATGGCGAAGATATGACAGATGTTACGCTATAAAGGGCTGCAATAAAATCTTGTTTTTTATGGCTTTTTATAGTGATAAAATTCAAGTCGGTAAGGCTTTTGAGCACTTTCTCAAATCCTTTGATGTTGCCTTGCCTGTACTGCGAAATAAGTCTTTTTAAAGATCTATGATGTTTTCCAAGCCTATTAAGCGCATCTAGTCGCGACGACAAGTGATAAAAGGAGTCTTCCCCTATAGAGCCTATAACACGCATAAATGCCGTTTCTCCCTTTACATATTTATCAAAGGAAACTGGAAAATCCAGATGTAGGTCTACGAAATGATTGTCACCGGTAAATAGGGCATCGAATGCCTTGATCTCTTTAGCGCCTTCAAGATTGTCAAGGCCTAAAGTAAATGTAATTTGCTCACTACACTCGGGACAAGCGAACTGAAATGGTTGAACATCACGGTTTGACATCCCTATACGACAGTCAATCAAAGTATCGCAAGTATTACATTGATAACGAGTACAAAAGTTCATGTTAAGTTACTTTAGTGTAAGGCTTTTTTCTAATGTCTCTTACTGTAAGGAACGTTGTCAACGTTGACATGACAATAAGAGTTAGATCAACTAAAGCATAAATTGGTGCTGACCTCAATAATTCTTCTACATGAAGCTCAATATTTGGAGGTGGTCAATAACCTAACTCTCTTTTATAGGCTGTTTATGGATAGGAATTATACATATTTCATTAATGAGCTTTTAATTTTACTTTATTTGTTCTCCTTATATAATAAAAAAAGTACTTAACATTAATGGCCAAACAATGGATTGCAACAACACACTAGCGAATCTTAGTAAACAGTTAAAAAGTAGTAACGATGCAGTAATTATAGAGTTACAAGATGGCTTTAGTTTTAAGCATCAAGGTATATATAACTTTGAGCGATTTATAAGCTTCTTTGATTGGACGATTACAGATAAACGCGTTTTGATTGATATGACCCATTGCTACGGTGCTAACTATCAAGCGCTATCATTGATAGTACTTTATGCATGGAAACTTAAATCACAACGTTGCACTGTTACTTTTAAAGAGTCTGAAGCAACTCAAGGTGCTAGTGAAATGTTTCGTAGTCTTGGAGGGCGTGGAACATTTACAGTAATGATGCATGAGCATTTGAATTTTAAAGGTAGTAACTATAAACCTTTATTTGCACTAAGAAATAATACTGATTTTAAAAAAATCATAGAGTCAGCTGAATCTTATACTGATGACTTTAATGTCGAGTTTACCAAAACATTAAGATATGTTTTAAGTGAACTTTTATATAACACTCGTGAACATGGGCAATCTCATTATCAGTATGGAAAAAAAACTTGTACCTTACCTTCGCTTTGTCAATTTTCTTGGTACAAAAACAAAAGTGAGGTTTCATTCATTATTGCGGATAACGGTATTGGTATTAAAGCTCATTTAGAACAAGCTTACCCAGGACAAGAAAACCATGCAGAAGCAATCCTAAAAGCTATGAAGCCAAAGGTTTCTGGCACATTTGGTACTAATGACCCTTATAGGGATAAAAATAATGCAGGCATTGGATTGTTTTTATCTACAAATATTATTCGTCGTTTGAATGCTGAAATGCACATAATATCTGGTGATGCCGTCGTTCATATTTCCCCCCGAGACATTACCTCCAAAAAATTAAATTCATTTTGGCCAGGCACGTTTGTCCTTGTAACCATTAAAGTTGATAAGGGAGCTGCTGAGCATTCACTTGAGGAAATGCTTCGTGGTTTTCGCGAAGAGGCCTTATTAGAGCAAAATAAAGCTGATACTAATGAGCAAAAAGAGCAGCTATATGTGAACATATCTAATTACTTTGGCTTTTTTGCCGAAGATAAAGAAGCTGCCATAAGCTTTAAAGAAGATAAAATATTTCCTGCATTAGATAGTGGAAAGAAAATTCTTTTAGATTTTAAAGGAATAGAAAGTTCTCCACATAGTTTCTTAAGCGCTTTATTAGCATCACCAATCAAGTCGACTGGCATGCGGGCGTATAAAATATTCAAAATAGTTAATGCAACACCAGATATTAGAGAGACGGTGGATTTTATTATGGATGAAAATACCGAGTGAATAAGGTTTGCTCTTGATTAAGAACCAATTTTATAGACATTAGGTTTACTCCTGTTACAAGTTGATTTGATGGATGTTTTGTGTGGCAGCGTTTTTTGAGTTAAATTTATAAAAAATTATATTGTTTTTGATGTGACTTGTCTGAACTAATACAGACTAACTATTTTATCTTTTACACGTTGTTAGTTCCTAACTAAGACACTTAAAATTGGTGTATTCTTCGTGCTAACTCCTCATGTTGAGTTGCAATATCTGTTATTTGACTTTTTAATTATTTAATTTCAACAGTATACATCTCATTTAGCACTGTTTCATTTTTTAGGCGATGCTTTAAGCAATTGAAGATATATTAATTTTTCTTCAGTAAAAATAACTCTGACTCAAGATCATTTATCTTTTTTAAGTGCTGGTGATTTGAAAGCGCTAGAGCATTGTGGGTAGAAGCCATTTGTGCCATTTGCTCTTTTAAGCTGGCTATTTCTGCTCGGTATTTTTCTTTTAACCGTTTCTCGTTGGCAAGCTTTTCACGCAGCTTAGTTACATCAGAGTTTTGTTGTGCTTGCTTTTTTGTAATGGCTTTTGATTTTAGTTGTTTTATTTTTTCAATGACGTCTGCGTAATAATAAGCTGTGCCATTACCAAGGTTAGCTTCTTCCTCAACTGCAATGGCACTTAAACCTCGTTTGGCATCAATACGTACTGTATCGCCAGAAAGTATCCTGTCAATTGCACTTAGAAGCTCCAACCTTGTATTCTCTGACTTACTCAAAGCTGTCTGATCTCAATTTCGGGTTTGTATGGAGTGTAGCTTATCTCAAAGTAGTCCATTACCTTTTCAGCTGCACGCAATTGCGTAATAAAATGGCTTAACTGTGATTGAGATAATTTAGTATGCTCCTCCATTTCAGTTATAGTCTCAACAATCCACTGATGTCGTTTTTGCCAGGCGTGTGCTTTTGTTTCGTCTATAACAACGTTTTCACAGTTAAAGCAGTTGGTTGGTGATACTACCTTTTCCATTCTGCATTCATAACCAGCCATGCAGTAGGAGTGAAGTGTACCAGCAATAGATATTCTACCAGCAGATACTAGAGCATAAAGAGCATCCCAAGATGAGTATTTAACAGCGGTATTTTCTCTATCTTTAACAACATCTATACCTTTCTTACCATATAGCTTGTCATCTGAGTTATACCACTGATGCAATAGTTGTGTAGTGACTTCTCTATCTACTTCTTGAAGTAAATTATTGAGTTCTGAATCCACTTTTACATGTTTTATTTTGGCTGCAACACCGCCTTCTGAGTACCACTGTGCCATTGGTAAATACAGGTGCTTGTATTGCTGCTTAATTGCGACATCAGACAGTAAATTATAACGCTTGCCAAACACCGCAAAAGTTCGTCTGAGTTGGTGGGTTGTAAAAGCCCAAGGTTTACCTATAACTACTTTTTGTTTGTAAGCGTGTATGTTTAGGTTTGGATTTAGAAGTTTAAACTCTTCATAGTCTTGCTCATTTACAATAGCACCAGCTTCTTCAACCAAGCGCTTATGATGAAAAGCAAAAGGTGGGCCTGTAAGTATGTTTGGTTTTCTGCTCTTTATCATTTGAACTAACCAAATACTTGATGCTCTCTCATTTTCAACTCTATCATCAGAGAGCATGAGCTGGGTTCTCATATTTTGTGTCAGTAAAGATGCTAGTTCTATTGCTTTTCCAGTTATTGGAGATGTCAACCATTCTGCTTTTTCCGGCACTGCGGGGGTCATTTTACTATGGTAGGACTGTAGTGAATAAAACACTTGGTCTTTTAGTTTTAACTTTTTGAAACTATCAGGATGTAAGCTATAAATCTCGCTTCTTCTCATGCCTGAAAAGGCACCACAGATTATAAAGCAGCAAGTAAGAATGTGGGAGTATAACCAATTGAATTTTCTTACATCATTAGGAATTAACATTTCTATATCGGCGTTGGAAATATAGCTTTTAAGTATATTGGTAGAAGTTTGGGGTTTAGCTTTAGTGATCTCAGCTTTGTAGTGAGGGGAGTCAGATGTTAACCAGTTCCATTGACCTGATTTTATTTTGTTATCAACAGCCGCTTTACCAATTTCATAATTTTCTTGCTGCTCGGTATGGATAGCTAAGAATGTATCTCGAATAGGGTAGTAAGTATCTATATACTCGATAGCCTTTGTGTATATGAGTTGCATCAAGCGTGATGGAATTGCATAAAATTGCTCGCTTTCTAACTTAGTTGGGCAGCCTAGTTGACGGCCTAATTCTGTAATTGATGTCGTCAAAGGTAATGATAGTTTTATGGGGGTTTGGTTTCTTACAGCCTGAATCCAATTTAATGCAACAATGAGTTTAGAAATATATGGTCCACTCATTTTAAGTGACTTTAAATATTCGCAAAACCTAGAAAACTGTATGGGATGGTTCAGAACACAAATCGAATCTGCTTTGATAGATTCTATGTATTTATATACTTGGGTTAAATTGAGATTTCTCTCTAAGAATGTTGTAGTTTTAATCGTTGCTCCTTGTCTTAGGGTACCAACCGCAAATAAACCAAGGAATGCGAGTAACTTTTGCTCTTGTAATAGTAACGTGGTTGTTAAGTGTGCAAATGATGCTCGTTTTTTCGAGACAATTCTAGCATCTACATAGTGCGTCAAGTCCCAAGTGCTATCGCCAAAATAGCTTATTATATTACCATTTTGATCAATCATTACGGGGATCTTGTTGAGCTTATCCCAATCCTTATTTTCAAAATACTGTATTGCTTGTTCTACAAGAGCTGTATTCTCTTTTATAATTTCTTCTGGAGTGGCTAGTAGTGGCCTCATAATCACCTCTTATAAAACTAGATTAAGCGTATCGGGCCAAAATGGGTGACGGCCAACTGTACGTAACTTTTTTTCAGCTTGCCTGCGCACTTTTAAATCGATACTAAAAAGCACTTGCTTTATTTTTCTTAGTACTCGATCAAAATTGTTTTTAAAGTGTGACATGTTAAGGTGATCTTCTTTGGCATCCTCTAACGCTTCGTAAAAGCTCAATAAACACCAAATATCATCAACTTCTTCAACCAGCACTTGATTTGGGCAGGAAAAGCAATTTAATAAGTCTGCACAGGCAAGATGGGTCATATCAACGCTATCGATAGAGGCCTTTCGTCGAAAACGGTCACCATGATTATCAAAGGGATCTTTGCAACCTGTACCTAAGGGCGTTTTTTGACCATTGCCAGATTTAGCATAACGGTTTACGAATTCATCATAGGGTAGTATTTCTAGATTCATTTGCTCAAGAGTTTGTTCTCGTGCTCTACTAATATCACCACATTTAATTGCATTTTCTAAGGTGTTAGCTGTGGCTTGAAGTTGGGCGTTATTTTCTGACTCGTTACCCCTGCTATAGTGCTTTCGAACTACATCAGGTGTGTTATTGAGCAACATGGATGTTTCGAGTGAGTTCCCTGTGAGTGCTAAGTAATTTGAAGCTCCTGTAGCTCTAAAACGCTTTGCTTCCGGCCTCAGTTGTTGACCATTGTCATCAGTCAAGTCGAATATATTAATTAGCCAATTCATATTGGAACGAATATGCGTTGGGCACAAGGGCTTATTTATCCCGTTAAGACATTGATGAAGTAGTCTATTGGCATCTGGAAACAAAACGTGTGTAAGGGTGATAAGGTCATTAATAAAATTTAGCGCATGCTTTGGTATGTCTGTGCTGAGATTATCGCCGAGCTCGATGGTAACAAATTTATTAGCTCTCTTCTTTAACGCTGTTTGCACAAACCACTTACCTTGCTGTCCCTTCTTTTGTGAAGCTTTGGGAATACCCATATCTCTTATCGTACTAGCGTTTGCCCATGTGTAATAGGCAAGTAAGAAATATGCAGCACAGTAACATTTGGTAATAGCACCACTTACAGGCACTTCGATTTTATTAAAAGAAAAGCTCGCGTATTGGTTACCTCTTCCTGCTTGAATGTATTTTTTAGGAGAAGCTTGTATTTGCTTCGAAAGCTGGGTGTATAGACTTCGCAAAATCTTGATTAGTGTTTTAAGTTCTGTATCTGAATAGGCCTGAGTGGGGTTTGTTTGGCTGCGAAATAGTTTGAATTTAGAAAACCATTCATCAACGGGATGGTCAATCATTCTCATTATTGTTCGAAGGTTACTTAATTCACCTTTTGCTGAGTTTGAGCTCTTAGCGCTAATTCTGACATTGTGAACTAAGTCCGTTTCAAACGCACAAATACCCTCTCTTGAATCTGGATTTACAGGAATACGGTCACAGACTTTTATGTATTTAGTGAAGGTTCTGTACAATGAATGTAGCGTTGTGTCAGTGTATTCAGTATTGCTCTTGAATGCTTGGTACCACTTCATAACTTGTTCATCACGGTTAAGTAAAGTTCCGTGATGTATTTTGTGAATAGTAGGTACCCCTTTATACCTAAACCGTTGAAAATCTGTAAACACAAATTGCTCACCATAGATGTTCAATTTTAGCTTGAGGTCGATATTTAAATTTGATTTATTAATCACGGGAGATCCTCATGCTCATTGATAACTGACTCCATAACTTGATCTAAAAAGCAAACTGCACGTATCGATGCCTTGCTTCGGTTTATAAAGTTCAGGTATCGCCAAGTTGTTTTCTCATCTTTATGTCCCATCCACCCCATGATTAATGACATAGCATCGAATGGTGACAACCCAACTTTCTCGTCTAAAAGGGATGCAAGACGAAATGTACCGTAAGTTGCACGTAAATCGTGAGTTCTATGCCGAAAGTGGGCATTTAGCTCATTGCATATGTAATTACGAGTTAAACTAAAGTGACGCTGTATTGCATTTGTAGTATATGGTTTACCTCTATTGGTAATTAATAATTCAGCAATCTGTTTATCGGTTTTAGACTCTCTCTTCTGGCGACGCTCACTAATCAAGTAGCGATGCATCTTGTTCATTAACAGTGTTGGAATTTCGATTGTTCTGGCTGAGCCAAATTTTGTGAGTACACCGTTGTGAGGTCCTATACTAACTTCAATATGGTATTTATTCGGGTCACATCTTTTAACTAGATTCGTAGGGAAGGTACAGGCTTCTTCTATGCGAAGGCCGCACATGAGTTGTAATAGTTGATGTATTTGGAACTCAATTGATTGTTCTTTGAGTGCTCGCGAATATAATTTTACCTCATCTTCAGTGAGAGGGTTTAAACTTTGCTCTGGTGTACGCCTTGGTACCCTGATCCTTAAATCTGAGCTTCTAACAACATAATTACGATTGATATGCGCAAGCATCCCAGTCGTTTTGATGCTGACAAACTCTACTTCAAATGGTTTATTTTCCTTAGAGAAGTTAATTAACCTCTCGTAATACGCCCACTCGTAGAATTTGATAATATGGTTCATATATACAGCTGCTGTTGAGCTATTTAGCTCACCGGCTTTCACTGCTGCCAATAAGTCTTGATTTCTGAATAGGTATGTTGGCTTATTGGACTTTATGGTTGGAAAGTCTTTCCAAGAGAGTTTATAGCTTTTTAAAAAGCGCCAATATCGACTTATGGCACGAACGTTTGAATTGATGTTTTTCGCGCGCTTAACGTTAATCAGGTGATTCATCCAAAGGTTTATTGGCATGACGTATTCACCATCTTCATAAAAAGTTGGAAAGCCTTTTAGCTGAATGCTTGATTTTGTTTTGCAAAAAGGAGTTTGGATCTCAGTTTTAAAATCATCTGATTGAACTATTGTGAGCATAAAAAAGCTGACCAAAAATCGTACGTTAATTGGTCAGCTTAGTTCGTTTTCCAGAGTTAGCAAATGTAAAGTTTCACTTTTCCAGAGAAAAATTTACATAGTAACGAACTCTTCTGAGCCAGTTGGGTGAATCGCTACAACGGCATCAAAGTCTGCTTTGGTGGCGCCCATTTTCATGGCTACTGCAAAACCTTGGATCATTTCATCAACAGCAAAGCCTAAGCCGTGTAAGCCAACTACTTTTTCATCATCACCTGCACACACTAACATCATGTTACAAGGTTGACGGTGCTGAGTAACGGCGGTGTACATAGCTGCAAACGTTGATTTATACACTTTTACGTTTTCGTTGCCGTACTGTGAAATCGCTTCTTGCTCAGTTAATCCAATAGTACCAATTGGCGGATGGCTAAATACCACTGTTGGTACTAGGCTGTAATCCATTTTTAAATCATCTGGCAGCTCTTTATTAAACAAGCGCTCTGATAAAGTACGACCGGCTTTTACCGCTACCGGGGTAAGTTCAATACCGCCTTCGATGATGTCGCCCACAGCGTAGACATTTTTAGCCGTGGTATTTTGGTACTCATCAACTTTCACATAACCGCTTTCGTTAACTTCTACGCCTGCGGCTTCAAGGTTAATTTTATCAGTCGTTGGCGTGCGGCCAATTGCCCAAATTACTTGGTCAACGTTTTGGCTGTAACCGTTTTCAAAGTGAATGGTTAAGCTACCATCGCTTTCTTTCACTACTTCTTTTGGTGAACATTCGGTATGTAACGTAGGCCCTTCTTTAGCCATAATATCAACTAGGGTATCGATGATGTATGGGTCAAAGGTGCGCAGTGGCTTATTTTTACGAACAAATAAGTGGGTTTCTGTGCCTAAGCTATGTAGTACACCAGCAATTTCTACCGCGATATAACCTGCACCAACAACGGCTACGCGTTTTGGCTGCTCATTCAGCTCAAAAAAGCCATTTGAATCAATACCGTGTTCAGCACCTGGAATGTTTGGAATGCTAGGACGACCGCCTACGGCAATTAAAATATGATCAGCTGTGTATAGCTCACCGTCTACTTCAACGGTTTTACTGTCAACAAATTTAGCGAAGCCTTTAATAACGGTAACGCCGTTTTTGGCAAGACCATTATCATAGCCTTTATGAATGCGACCTATGTAAGCTTCACGACTTTCAACTAATTTGCTCCAGTTAAAGTCTTTTACTTCAACATTAAAGCCGTAATCAGGGGCATATAAGTTAATTGCTTCAGCAACTTGAGCGCCATGCCACATTACTTTCTTAGGTACGCAACCGACATTTACACAAGTTCCGCCCATGTGTTTTGCTTCAATTAACGCTACTTTTGCGCCGCGCATTGCTGCTCGGTTAGCCGACCCTATACCGCCGCTGCCGCCGCCAATTGCAATGTAGTCAAAATGCTGAGCCATAGTTATTCCTCAAAAATAAATCAATTGGTTTGATAATAGCATAAGCAAGACCTGTTAAAAGCCCCTTGTATTTCAACAGATACGCCCCAACTTAAAAATCATATTCGAAACGACTTGAGAGCTAACATGAGCGATTTACAAAATAACCCACTAATAGGCCTTGAAGGCTTACCGCCATTTTCTAAAATCAAGCCTGAGCATGTTGTGCCAGCGCTCAAAGCGGGCATCAGTGAGTGCCGTGCAAAAATAGATGAAGTGTTGGCTAATAAATCGTTCACTTGGCAAGACTTAGTGTTACCGCTTGAAGAAGTGGATGATAAGTTATCACGTATGTTCTCTCCCGTATCGCACATGAACTCAGTGGTAAACTCTGATGAGCTACGCGAAGCCTATGAACAGTGTTTACCGCTTATCTCTGAGTATTCAACTTATGTTGGTCAGCATCAAGGTCTGTATGAAGCGTATAATGCGTTGCATAATAGCGATGAATTTAAAACCTTAAGCGCAGCAGAGCAAAAAACGATCACCAATGCACTGCGCGATTTTGAGCTTTCAGGTATTGCCTTGGCACCAGAGCAGCAAAAACGTTATGGCGAAATTAGTGCGCGTTTATCTGAGCTGGCTGCAAAGTTTGGTAATAATGTAATGGATGCCACCTTGGCTTGGCAAAAACACATTACCAATGAAAGTGAACTTGCGGGTTTACCTGAATCGGCATTAGCGCTGGCGGCAGATACTGCTGCAAGTAAAGAATTAGATGGTTGGGTGTTTACGTTAGATTTCCCATCGTACTTGCCAATTATGACTTATGCAGATAACCGCGAGTTACGGGAAGAAACGTATACGGCATTTGTCACCCGTGCGTCTGATCAAGGTCCTAACGCGGGTGAATTTGATAACTCAGCAATTATGAGTGAAGAACTGGCGCTACGCCATGAGTTAGCTCAATTGTTAGGTTTTGCCAGCTACGCTGAAAAATCACTGGCAACTAAAATGGCTGAAACACCTGAGCAGGTATTCTCATTCTTAGAAGATTTAGCCGCTAAATCTAAGCCGCAAGCAGAGCAAGAACTCGCTGAGTTACAAGCTTATGCTAAAGATAAGCATGGTATTGACGAGCTTGCTGCGTGGGACTATGGCTATTATGGCGAAAAGCTAAAGCAAGAGAAATACTCAATATCAGACGAAGTACTGCGTCCGTATTTCCCAGCAGATAAAGTGCTAAGCGGCTTGTTTGAAACAGTAAATCGTTTATTTGGTATTACCGTAAAAGAAGTAAAAGAAGTAAAAGAGTTTGACAGTTATCATAAAGATGTACGCTTCTTTGAAATCTACGATAACAGCAATACCTTGCGTGGTCGTTTTTACCTCGACTTATATGCACGCGATCACAAGCGTGGTGGTGCGTGGATGGATGATTGTATGGGCCGCAAGGTTCGTGCGAACGGCGAGTTGCAAACTCCTGTAGCCTATTTAGTGTGTAACTTTAATAAAGCGGTTGGCGATAAGCCTGCATTGTTTACGCATAACGAAGTAACAACTTTATTCCATGAGTTTGGCCATGGTATTCATCACATGCTAACGCAAGTTGAAGCGGCACCGGTTGCTGGTATTAATGGTGTTGCCTGGGATGCTGTTGAGCTACCAAGTCAATTTTTAGAAAACTGGTGTTATGAAGAAGAGGCACTTAATTTTATTTCGGGCCATTTTGAGACGGGCGAGCCATTACCTAAAGAGTTATTGGATAAGCTATTAGCAGCTAAAAACTATAATTCAGGCATGCAAATGTTACGTCAAATTGAATTTTCATTGTTTGATTTTAGAATTCATAATGATTACCAAGCGGGTGAAGAATGCCAAATTCAAGCGCGCTTAGATGAAGTACGTAGTCACACCTCTGTTGTTAAACCACCGGAGTTTAACCGTTTTCAACATGGTTTTAGCCATATTTTTGCTGGTGGCTATAGCGCCGGTTATTACTCGTATAAATGGGCTGAAGTGCTTTCTGCTGATGCGTTTTCTAAATTTGAAGAAGAGGGCATTTTTAATCCAGAAACGGGCCAAGCCTTTATGCAACATATTTTAGAAAAAGGCGGTAGTGAAGAGCCAATGGAATTATTTAAGAACTTCCGTGGCCGCGAGCCAAGTGTTGAGGCATTACTGCGCCACAGTGGTATAGCAGCATAAGCACTATGTACATTAAGTTGTTTTAAAAGCGCCGTTTGGCGCTTTTTTATTGTTTAATTTAACCTGTGTGATGATGAATTCTAATAAATTGTCGCAAAATAATAGCTCCGTACTATGCTTTTTAAGTAATTAATAAAAAGGAATGGGGCATGACAAAACTGGTACTGGCGATTGATGACGATAAGTACGTTCACCATGTAATTGAAGAATCATTAGCAGGTTTTTGTCAGCTAATACATGCTAAAAATGGTGATGATGGACTCAGACAAGCACTAAAATATAATCCCGACATTATTTTACTGGATGTAGAAATGCCCGGTAAAAGCGGTTATCAAGTATGTACTGAACTAAAAAATAATGAGCAGACTAAAGATATCCCCGTAATGTTTTTATCTGGCAAGAGTGAGTTACCAGAGCGCGTTAAAGGCTATAACGCAGGGGCCGCAGATTACATTGTTAAACCCTTTAATGCCGAAGAATTAATGGCACGCATTAGGGTGTTATACCAGTACCGCCAGCATTCAATAAAGTTAAAAAATGATGTTGAGCGAGCGCAGATCACCGCTGAAATAGCTATGACAGATTCAGGCGATATGGGCCGTATCATGCGATATGTTGGGCAAACGTATCACGCGCATGATCTGCAATCATTATCGAGCTATTTTTTTGAGTTTTTCCGGCCGTTAAACCTCGATGTGGTGGTGGCTTTTTGGTATCAAGATGTGGGAGTGGTGTGTACTGATGATGGCGGCGTTTGCCCATTAGAGCAAGAGCTGCTAGAAAAGCACCGTTATTCAAACCGGTTTGTTGACTTTAGCAGCCGCACGATAATTAATTACCCTAAAGTGTCTATTCTAATTAAAAACATGCCCCTTGATGATGTGGCACTGTATGGCCGTTATAAAGATTTATTCCCGCATATTTTGGAAGTCACTAACGCGAAAATTCAAGATATGGAAGTAAACGAAAAAGCGCTAGCCCAAGCGCACACTGTGGGTAATGCCTTTAATGAGCTTGCCTCGCAACTGTTTGGCAGCAGTGAAGCGCGTGAAAGCACAGTCGCAGTATTGGCAACCCAGCTGGCAGAGTTACGCATACTGTTGCAACAAAGCTGCGCTGCCGATGATCAGGCATTAACATCACACATAGCGCAGTTAGAGCAAACGCAGTTACAGTTAGCTACCTTGAATGATGATTTAACTTTTATTGAACATCAGCTTAATCATATTATTGATTCGCGTAGTGAGTTGATCGACAGTTTAAGTAAAATTGCTAGCCCCGAACACACTCAAGACGTTACATCACAAACCGATATTGAGCTATTTTAGTGCTATGACGCTGAGCAGTTGATATACTTCGCGGGCTATTTACGGTCGGAGTTTATTTTGGTTATACAGTGTCCTTTTAAAGAAGTACGTCCTTATCTCAATGAAATCGAGCAGCGTTTTGGGCTGGCTGAATGGGCGGCAAACACGGCTGGCTTTTCATTACATTATGATGATCAAGGGCTCAGCCTGCGTAAAACCGATGAACCAAAGCTTGGCGCTATCAGTGTTGATTTTGTGACGGGGGCTGTTGCTCATCGTCGTAAATTTGGGGGCGGTAAAGGGCAATCTATCGCCAAAGCGGTAGGTTTAAATAAAGGCGCAACGCCGGTTGTGCTCGATGCCACAGCTGGCCTTGGCCGTGATGGCTTTGTTTTGGCATCACTGGGTTGTAAGGTGATTTTACATGAACGCCATCCTGTTGTTGCCGCATTGCTTTATGATGGCTTACAACGTGCTTATAACGATATTGAAATTGGCTCGTGGATGAAGCAAAACATGAGCTTAGTATTTGGCTCTAGTCATACCTTACTTGCACAATGTGAGAGTATGCCAGATGTGGTTTACCTTGACCCTATGTTCCCCCATCGTGAAAAATCAGCACTGGTTAAAAAAGAAATGCGGGTGTTCCAGGATTTAGTCGGCGCAGATAACGATGCCGATGATTTACTTGAATTTGCCTATCCACTTGCCAGTAAACGAGTTGTTGTTAAGCGCCCCGACTACGCACCGTTTTTAAATAATAAAACTCCAAGCATGCAAATCACAACCAAGAAAAACAGATTCGATGTATACGTAAAAGCGGCAATGGTGTAGTCCTTTATTCGTATATTTTAAATTTAATCTCATTAACCATCAGTGTTTAATGCGGCTTTTCATTAAATTGTCATAAATAGTTAATAGTGTACGCGCAGTTATTTAGAGGAATTGAATTTCATGCGCGTGTCATCATTTACTCGGCTATTAGCTATATTGTTGGCATTAGCCAGCCTGCTATTAGGCGGCACTCTGTTCTGGGCAAGTCAAACATTAGTTAAACTTGAACAGCAAGACCATTCTTATAATCAATTAAAAAATAAAATACTCGTCGATTTAAAAGGCTTACTTGAAGATTATTTAGCTCAGGGCGATAGTCTGTATTTAGGGCAAGCGTCAGATTTAATTAGCCAAGTAAAAAGCACTCAGTTGGCTATTTTACCTAGTGACTTAAAGCAGCAGTTGGATACGCAATTAACCCAGCTAGATACGGAAATAAACGGTAAATATCGTGCGTTGGGTAAACTTTCCGGTAATGAAACTGCATTACTGGATAACGCGCTTAGGCAAATGGCGGGCTCCGCGTCTTCTTTAATTGGTTATGCCAATAAAGCTGCGCAACAAAATATACATGCGCTTGATTATTATCAGCTTGCTAGTGATTACTATCGTGAAGTGACTAACTTGTCGTTATTTACATATCAATTATTGCTGAGCTTTGATCAAGATACGCAAGCTAATTTGCAGCAAAGTATTACTAACTTAAATCGTTTAGCACAACAAATAGCAAGTCTTGAAAACTTAGGCGTAATGAGTGAAGTTGAAGAAGATAGTTTATTTTTTGATGAAGAAGCCGAAGATTTAGCTGACGAAATTAAAGCCGAACTAAGCAGTTGGCCAAACCGTTATCCACGTGATTTAGAAAATACCATTGCACAAGCTCAGCAACGTCAAATTGGTATGCAAGCCATGCGCAAACAAATTAGCACGCTTTCTGAGACGGTTATTAACGCCGAGCAACAACTTAAAATTCAACAAGGTACGTTAAAACAGCAAGTGCTAGTGGTGTTTTGTATTGCTATTAGCATGTTAGTGGTATTAGCTATTGGGGTTTATTTTGTACAGCGAAATCAAGTATTAGCACCACTTCGCCAGTTACGGGATGGGTTTGCATTTTTAATTGAAAGTAATGAGTTAAAAAATATAGAAAGTAAAAACCCAAAAACGGAAGTGGGTGAAATTGCTCATTACTTCAATCAGTTAATTGAGCGCCAGCGCCTCGAGGCAGATGAGCGGGCACAAATGCTAAAGGTGATTAATGACTTTATGCAAGAGATGAGCGAGCACTTACAAACAATAAGTGAGCAAACTGATGCCAGTCACCATCAAGTGGAGCAAAACCAAGGGTTACTAACGGATATTCAACATATTGGTGAACAAGTTAATGATATAAACGGCAAAGTAGCAGATAACGCGAAGCACACCTTTTCAGCAATGGAGCAAAGCTTAGGCTTTGCACAGAATATGTTAAGTGCTAGTTCGAATACGCAACAACGTGTCGATCAAGGTTTACATAGCCTACAAGAACTACTCAGCGGCGTACAAGATGTTGGACAAGTTATTGAGATGATCCGCAATATTGCTGATCAAACCAATTTATTGGCGCTCAATGCGGCAATTGAATCTGCTCGTGCTGGAGAGCATGGCCGTGGTTTTGCTGTGGTAGCGGATGAAGTACGTAAGTTGGCTCGTCAAACCCAAGGTTCACTGAGTGATATTAATAGCCAGCTAAACCTCTTGAGTGAAAATTCAACCATGGTATCAACGCAAATATCAGCACTGGCCGATGACGCTCAATTACAGACCAAGAATGCGCAAGAACTAAAACGTAATTCAGAAGGGGTCGCCGATAACGCCCAAGACGCTAATAAAGTCGCATTTGAAGCAATGGAGTTAGCAAAACAACAAAATGCATTGTTGGATAATTTTAGCCAGTCAATGCAAAGCATGAAAGGCCAAGTGAGTGAGTCAAGCCTATTAGTGGCAGATATTCATCAACGTTTACAACAGCAAATGCACACAATTCGTAGTAGTTTGGGGTTGTAACTTTGGTTGCAAGCTACTCGTTTTTAGGTGTTAGGGTAGCAGGCACTTTTGTGCTATTTTGAAGGCGTTCAGAACCTATTACTTTAAAAGGAAATATTATGATTTCTCAAGGCCAAGTATTACCAGCAATTAGTCTTACGCAATTAACCGACGAGGGTATGCAAACACTGACTAATGACGATTTATTCGCGGCTAAAAAAGTGGTGCTATTTGCCGTTCCAGGGGCATTTACACCAACCTGTTCAAATGCACATTTGCCTGAATTTATTACGCTTGCAGATAAAATAAAAGCGAAAGGTGTCGACGCTATTTACTGCGTATCAGTGAACGATGCATTTGTTATGAAGGCGTGGGGTGAAGCACACAATGCCGAGCATATTCAAATGCTTGCTGATGGTGATGCGAGTTTTACCAAAGCACTTGGTTTAGACAAAGACACTGCTGGTTTTGGTGGTGTTCGTTCAACCCGTTATGCGATGATTGTTGAAGATCAAACTGTTACTGGTTTGTTTGTTGAACAAGATAAAGAGTTTGTAGTCAGCCGTGCAGAAGCGGTATTAGAAAAGCTATAATAAAAAAGCCGAGCAAAGCTCGGCTAAAAATCACCAGGGGAAACTGGTTTACCAAAGCGCGAGTGCCAGTTATACAGACACTCGCGTTTTTAGTTCTTAAGGTTGGTATTGCGCGTCAAGCGTTAAACCGGCAAAGGTTTTATATGCATTTACACTCAGGTGCCAAGTTCCCGCTTGTGGATTACTGAATGTACATGTTTCAGCGTTACCATTTTTATATGGGCGGCAATCATAGCTAGAGCTGGTTGGTTGACTGCCAAATTTAACGAATAAATCAGCATCACCCGAGCCACCAGAGGTCGTAACGGTAAAGCTTGCCATACCTGCTGGGACATCTAAAGTGTAGTGTTTCCACTGACCGGCACTTGCAGATACGTTTTCAACCGTGCCACCACCTGCTTGTGGGTTACCTGTACCACCAGAGGTTGTTAAATTACCGACTAAACTCACATTTGCGTAAGCTGAGTAACCATTGAGCATGACATGATATGTTCCTGCTGTTGGGTTATCGATAGAGCACTCTTCGTTATTGCCATTTTTATATGGGCGACAATCATAGGTTGATGTTGTTGGTGCGCTGCCTGCACGTACATACATATCTGCATCGCCACTACCGCCACTCATAGTGAAAGTAACATTTGCAGCGCCACTTGGTACGGTCATCGTATAGAATGTAGTACTGCTTGCACTACCACTTAGGTTGGTTAGTGCTTGGCCATCAACTAATTCATTACCTGTTGGTGGTGGCGGTGTTGTTCCTCCAGCAGCAGCAACAGCGGCGGCGGCATCAACAATACCAGTACCACAGTTATTACATGATGCGGCAAACGAACGTGTGGTTGATTTTAAAATGCTCTCAATTTCGTCAGGCGTTGCATTTGGCTTAGCCTGTTTAATTAATGCAGCAACACCTGCAACGTGCGGCGCTGCCATTGATGTGCCTTGTGAGTAGTGGTAGCTATCACTTGAAGGGCTTGATGAGCCTGAGTTATGAGTTGAAAGCACACCCTCCGAGTCATTCGCAAAGCTTTGTGCGCCACCCGGTGCTGCAACATCGATAGATGTTCCATAGTTAGAATAATAAGCACGACCGCCATTACGACCAACCGAAGCAACATTGACTACGCCACTACAGTTACCAGGGTTGTAGTTGTTAGCGTTGTCGTTATCGTTACCTGCGGCAATTACAATCACTGTGCCGTTATTACGCGCTTGGTTAATAGCAGATTGTGTGGTTGAGCTACACGAACCGCTACCGCCTAAACTCATGTTGATAACATCAGCAGGGTTCGCATTTGCAGGTACACCAGATACAGAGCCGCCTGATGCCCAAATAATCCCGTCAGCAATATCTGATGTTAAACCACCGCATTTACCAAGTACCCGCACTGGTACTACTTTCGCGTCGTAAGCAACACCCGCAACACCTTCGCCATTATTTGTTACTGCAGCAACTGTACCTGCCACGTGAGTGCCGTGCCAGCTAGAGCTTTGTGCACCATGAGTATAACCACATTCGTTAGCACTGATCGCATCACCTGGATCGCGAGCATCACTATCGCGTGCGCCACCATCATTAGCAACAAAGGTGTCAGAGATCATATCGTAGCCAGGTAAAATATTGGCGTTAAGATCAATATGTGGACGGTAACCCGTATCGAGCACCGCAACGGTTACACCGCTACCAGTAGCAGTATCCCATGCTGTTGGCAGGTTTAAACCGCCAGCTTGCTCATAGTAATGCCATTGATCCGCATACATAGGATCATTTGGGGTGGCGAATGGCTTTAACATTTGGTCAATTTCAATGTATTCAACATTGCCAGATGCAATGACTTCCTGCATATATTCTTGCGCTTCATCTGGGCTTAATTTTTTATCTGCACGCATTACATGGTGGTTGCTTAAAGCCATGGCACGAACGTATTGTGCCTTCACTTTACCTTTTTTACTGGTAAAGTTTTTCACAAAGCCCTGTGCTTTTTTGTTCATCATTAGTGGGCTAGTCTCTGCTGCCGAA
Organism: Pseudoalteromonas sp. S1727; assembly: GCF_005886375.1. Lineage (NCBI taxonomy): Bacteria > Pseudomonadati > Pseudomonadota > Gammaproteobacteria > Alteromonadales > Pseudoalteromonadaceae > Pseudoalteromonas > Pseudoalteromonas sp. S1727. Next base: position 2,165 of record NZ_PNDT01000044.1, on the reverse strand, counting down.
AGCGTTGCCATTTCGCTGCTATTATTTTTATATTTGATAATAAAGCGAGTACCTAGTGGGTCTTGGCCTTGCAGTTTTGCTGCCGTTTCAGCCATTGATGGCATAAACGCTTGGCTTGGATTTGCGATACTCGTAGTGGCACCAAACAGCGTGCCTAATGTTAGTGCTATCGCACATTTTTTAAATTTTGTTGTTGTCATAATGATCCCTAGATTGTTATGGTTTGCTTCGCGATTGATTATCGAGAAGGGGAACAAAGGTAAATGATCTGTTAAAATAGTTAAAATAACGTTTTATTATTACTGTCTCTATTTTAGTTATATCAGGATGTTTATATGGCTAAATACGCATTTATGGTTTTTATAATGCAGGTTTATTGGTTATAAAGTATTAATTAATTTGTAAGGTGATAGAAGGTGCATTTATTTTTTCACACTTTATTGTTAATAATTAAATAGTGAAATACCGCTCAGTTTGTACTTTTAAATTTGCTACAATTGCAAAAATTTCCTGATGAGATGAACAAATGACCCAAGTAGATGTAATAGTGATCGGTGCCGGTGCCGCAGGTTTAATGTGTGCAGCGCAAGCAGGTTACCGTGGCCGCAGTGTTACAGTGCTTGATATGGGCAAAAAGCCAGGTCGTAAAATTCTTATTAGTGGCGGCGGGCGTTGTAATTTTACTAACGAAAATGCCAGCCCAGAAAACTACTTATGTGGTAATCCACATTTTGTCAAATCTTGTTTGAGCCGCTATACCCAGCATGATTTTATTGAGCTGGTGGACAGACATGGTTTGGCATATCACCATAAAACCCTCGGGCAATTATTTTGCGACAACAGCGCGCAAGATATTGTTGATATTTTACTTACCGAATGTGAATGGGCCGGCGTTAACATTGCGCTGCGTAATGAAGTGTTGCGTGTTGAAAAAATGGGTACAGGTTACCTTGTGAGCACCGAGCAAGGGGCATTCTGTTGTGAATCCCTCGTAGTTGCAGCGGGTGGTTTAACTATGCCAAAACTCGGCGCAACACCAATAGGCTATAAAATTGCAGAGCAATTTGGCTTAAAAGTATTACCGACCATGGCAGCACTGGTGCCTTTTACTTTGCATCAACATGACAAAGACCGCTTTGAAGGGCTATCAGGTATTAGTATTCCATGCATTGTCAGTAGTGAAGACGGCACCCGCTTTAAAGAAAATATCTTGTTTACTCACCGTGGTTTATCAGGCCCCGCTATTTTACAAATTAGCTCGTTTTGGCGCGCAGGGCAGGCGGTGACTATTAACCTGTTACCAGAACTTGATTTAAAAGCGCAATTAGCCACATGGCGAGAAACTCAAGCGCAAAAATCATTAAAAAATAGCCTTGCCACTATTTTACCTAAACGCTTTATTGAAATACTACACGAGAGCAAAGCCATCCCAGACTGCAATGTAAACCAGCTTACCCATAGTCAAATTGACGAGCTAGCTAATTACATTCATAACTGGCAAATTAAACCAAATGGCACAGAAGGTTATCGCACCGCCGAGGTTACACTTGGCGGGGTAGACACCGACGAACTCAGCTCAAAAACATTTGAAGCAAAAAAATCCCAAGGCCTGTACTTTATTGGGGAAGTAACCGACGTAACAGGTTGGTTAGGAGGGTACAATTTTCAGTACGCGTGGAGCTGCGGCTTCGCAGCGGGGCAGTATTGTTAATTTGTGTGTAGAGTGACAATAGAGTTTGCCTGTAAGGGATACTTTAAACAATACTCTGCCCCTATGGTTTTTACTGTCTATACTCAGTGAATGTTGTAAATGCAGGCAAAGATTATGTTGTGTTTAATGTCGGGATTAACTAAATGTGCAAAGCGAAAGGGAGTAGACCGAAAGAACATTTCCCGGCTTTTAAATACTTATTGGTGCCTTTGTCAGACTGAAAATGCTTTTTTACCTGCTTATGCGAACAGGGGAAGTTTCGGGACACAGCGTATTGAAGAGGTTAAAGGTGCTAGGCGCTAGGGAAGAGACTAGGGGCTAGGTGTCTTGGCTTTTGTGGGAACAGGCTTTAGCCGTGATTGTTTTTGGTTATGTGTTAAAGCTCATCGGCGCTAAAGCGCTCTCCTACAACCATTAAAGACTAGGAGCTAGGATTCATAGCTCGAAACTCGTT
>NZ_PNDT01000043.1:0-26214 GCF_005886375.1 Pseudoalteromonas sp. S1727 | reverse complement strand
AACAAGGCATAAATTTTGACATGTAGTTGTTCTCGGCAATTGCTCCTGCATTGCTCTACCTCCTGCATCCATGCAGTCGTACATGAAAAATTTATAACGCAGTTAGCGCTTTATTTAGCCCGCTAGAATGGTTAAATATTTAAGTCGATTGGTATAAGTTGCTCAGTGAGTCGTAATCGTTATGTTTGTAGCTTAAGTGGAGAACGTCAGATAAAGGCTGCGGAGCAAAAAAAAGCGGCCTAGGCCGCTTAAGGAAGTAATAAAATGTGCTATTCGTTTAGAATGCGTATTTTACAGAGAACTGTAAGCGATCCATATCGCCATCATTTCCGCTTTCTACTTCACGCTCAGCGTGTTTCAGCTCTGCACCAAAGGTAAGCTTTTTAACCGGGGAGTAAAGAATGTTAGCACTGTAGCTTTGGCTTGATTTTGTTGGGTCGCCGGTAATGGCCAATAAGTCGGTGTTGTTATCCGCTGAAAAGAATGAATAAACAAATGTTGAACGCCACTGGCTATTCCAATTTTGTTGGTATGCAATAAAGCCTGATGTCGAATCAATTGCATCAAGTTCATCACCATTTAATACAGCACCGTGAGCAACGTTAACACCAATATAACGACCTAGTCCTTTACCTTGAGTAAGCATAAATTTGAGGTTGTTTTCGCCGAAGTTAACTTTACCTGACGCACTGATACCAAATGAAGTTTCATCGGCATCTAAACCATTTTGTTTATAAGTAAGTTGGCGTGCAAGGCCTGCAACAACAAATTCACCCCAATCAGCTTTCATCCCATATCGTGCGGTAAAATCAGGGAGTGTTGAGTCATCTATCGTTGCTCGTGCACCACCTTGAGTGGTGATAGTGCTTTCTGGATTCTCTAATGAGAAAGACCAGTTGCCAGTGCTATAGCGCACTTGTGCTTGACGAACGAACACGGTGCCCTCAGCAGGACCAATGAAATCTAAAGTTTCTGGTAATGCACCCACATTTTGGAAGTTTGACCAAGCTTGACCAAATAACCACCCATCATAAGTAATAAATGCTTGGCGAATACGCGGTGCGTATGAATTACTTACACGCTCATCACCACCAGGGGCTGATGCAATGAAGTCGACTTCAATTTTGGTTTTTACTTCTTTTCCATCGTCTAGTTTAGTTGCAGTGCCTAAGAAAAAGCGTGATTGACGGGCATGCATATCAAATACCGGATCACTATCAACATCGACACCTACAGGTGTTGTGCTAGGAATATAAAAATCACGACCTATACTACCACCTGCGGGCACTCCGTCAGAGTAGTCACTCCACATTGCATCGAGCTTTACATAACCGCCATAAGTAACATCAGTTCCACCGATAGTTGCGGCTTGAGCTGTTGCTGTTAGTGCGCACAATACGGCAGTTGCGGTAAGTGTCTTTAATAGTGTTGCTTTAGTTGTCATAGTCAAAATCCTATTCTGGGCTACTTGTTGCATTATTGTAATTATGTTGTGATACCACTTTTGATTAAGTATGATTTTTACTCAATTACCTATTGGTCTATTAGACTAAGGTGGCAAGGTATCTTGTAACGTAACTTCATCATTAACACCTTGTATTAATAGTGCAAAATATTAATATTTGAAAGTATGTATGGGTACATAGAAATAAATCAAAGATAATACAACTAAGGTCTAATACTTTCACTCGCTATGCTGAGTGATCCTTGGGGGAGGCCTTAGGCAAGTAATTAAAATGGAGACGAGTATGTCACAAAGTATCTATCCAGTTCCTGCACATATCAAGAATGCAGCCTTAGTTGATAACGATAAATATAATACACTTTACAAGCAATCTATTGATGATCCAGAAGGTTTTTGGCGCGAACACGGTAAACGTCTCGATTGGTCAACACCTTATACCAAAGTGAAAAACACCTCTTTTGATAAAGGTCATATTGATATTCGTTGGTATGAAGATGGCGAACTTAATGCGTCATACAATTGTATTGACCGTCACCTTGCTACCAAAGCTGATAAAACGGCACTGATCTGGGAGGGAGATGACCCTTCACAAAGCGAACATATTTCTTACCAGCAATTACATGACGAAGTGGCTAAATTTGCCAATGGTTTGAAAAAACTCGGTGTAAAAAAAGGCGATCGTATTGCTATTTACATGCCTATGTCACCGCAAGCTGTTTATGCTATGCAAGCATGTGCACGTTTAGGGGCGATTCATTCTGTGGTATTTGGTGGTTTTTCACCATCAGCAATTGCTGACCGCATTAAAGATTCTGGCGCTAAAATTGTTATTACTTCTGACGAAGGCCGTCGTGCAGGTAATACAGTGCCACTAAAAGCCAATGTTGATGAAGCGGTTGCGCAAGAGTCAGTAACAACGATAGAACACGTTGTTGTTCATCAGTTAACAGGTGGCGACGTACAGTGGCATGAGCATGATGTGTGGTGGCATGATTTAGTCGCTGATCAAGCTGCTGAATGTGCACCAGAGCCGATGAATGCAGAAGATCCACTGTTTATTCTTTATACGTCAGGCTCAACGGGTCAGCCTAAAGGTGTTGTACATACCACGGGTGGTTACTTAGTTTATGCATCTATGACTCATGAATATGTATTTGATCTAAAAGAAGATGATATTTTTTGGTGTAGTGCCGATGTAGGCTGGATCACAGGCCACAGCTATATTGCATACGGCCCGTTAGTAAACGGTTGTACACAAGTATTATTCGAAGGTGTACCAACCTACCCAACCGCAGGGCGTATGGGTGAAGTAGTTGATAAACATAAAGTGACTATTTTATACACTGCACCTACTGCAATTCGCGCATTGATGGCTAAAGGCGATGAGCCAACGGCAACATCACACCGTGATAGCTTACGTGTACTTGGTTCAGTTGGTGAGCCAATTAACCCTGAAGCGTGGTCTTGGTATTACGAGAATATTGGTAAGAGCAATTGCCCAATTGTTGATACCTGGTGGCAAACCGAGACTGGTGGCATTATGATCACACCATTACCAGGTGCGACTGATATGAAACCAGGCTCAGCAACACGTCCATTCTTTGGTATTGCGCCTGCACTTTATGATGCAGAAGGTAATACACTTGAAGGCGCAATTGACGGCAATTTAGTCATTCTTGATAGTTGGCCATCACAAGCACGTACAGTTTACGGCGATCATGAACGTTTTGAACAAACTTACTTCTCAGCATACCCTGGTGTTTATTTTACAGGGGATGGTTGTCGTCGCGATGAAGATGGTTACTACTGGATCACAGGCCGAGTTGATGACGTACTTAACGTATCTGGTCACCGTCTGGGCACAGCTGAAATCGAAAGCGCATTGGTTGCTCACGAAGCAGTAGCTGAAGCCGCTGTGGTGGGTTACCCGCACGATATTAAAGGTCAGGGCATTTATGTATACCTTACGCCAAATGAAGGTGTAACGGTAAGTGATGAATTAACCAAAGAAGTACGTAATTGGGTGCGTAAAGAACTTAGCCCAATTGCATCGCCTGATATGATCCAATGGTCACCGGGTTTACCTAAGACGCGCTCTGGTAAAATTATGCGCCGTATTTTACGTAAAATCGCTGCAAATGAGCACGAGCAGTTAGGAGATACTTCGACACTTGCCGATCCAAGTGTGGTTGATGAATTAATTGAAAACCGATTAAATCGTTAAATATGCGTTAAAAACTTGATTAGAAGTTGATTCTAAACGTAGTATATCGGCTGTCAGCTATTAGATAGGTGGCAGCCGAATTCATTAGGAGTGAACCATGAGTCAGTTTTTAATAGCGGATGACCACCCGTTATTCCGTGAAGCACTAAAAGGGGCATTAACTGCAAAGTTTGACGATTTAGACGTTTTCGAGTCTGAAAATTTTGAAACGACACTGCAGGTGCTAAGCGAACAAGAAGATTTAGACATCTTACTACTAGACCTACATATGCCAGGTAGTGGCGACTTATACGGCTTAATTCGCATTCGCGAAGATTACCCAAGTTTACCCATTGCCGTAGTGTCGGGTAGTGAAGATATTAATATTGTTTCAAAGGTCATGAGTTACGGGGCGATGGGATTTATTCCTAAGTCGTCATCATCCGATGATATTGCTGGTGCAATTAATCAAATACTCGATGGTGATGTATGGTTACCTGGCGAACTAAAAGATAAAGTGGCGAGCATAACAAACGAAGATAAAGAAATTGCCGCTCAAGTTGCCTCACTTACCCCACAACAATACAAAGTACTCCAATATTTACATGAAGGCTTATTGAATAAGCAGATTGCCTACGAACTGCATATTTCAGAAGCAACAATCAAAGCACACATTACCGCAATATTCCGTAAACTTGGGGTGTATAACCGTACTCAAGCAGTGCTCATTGCAGCCAAGTTACAACTCGAACCGATTGAGCAAGCATAATAATTACAATGTAAGAGCGTTGAATAATAAAAATAAAGAGGCTATAGGCCTCTTCATTTTTACTCGCGAATAAAACCTAACTAAACACCACGGTACGGTTGCCATTAATAAATAGCTTATGCTCAGAGGCTAATTGTAGCGCTTTACAAAATACGGTTTTTTCAACGTCTTTACCCATTTTAGTCATCATCTCTGCAGTATTTGCATGATTCACATGTGTCACGTCTTGCATGATGATAGGCCCTTCATCGAGCTCATTATTAACAAAGTGCGCTGTTGCACCAATGATTTTTACACCACGTTCGAATGCTTGATGGTACGGTTTAGCGCCGATAAATGCCGGTAAAAATGAGTGATGGATATTAATGATTTTACCGTCAAAACGACCAACAAACTCAGGGCTTAAAATTCGCATATATTTAGCAAGGCCAATAACATCTGGGTTGTAGCTGGCAATTAAGTCACCCACTTGCAGGTCGTGTTCAGCGCGTGACAGTCCTTCATGGCTGACTACATGAAACGGTACATCAAAACCCTTCGCCAGCGGTGCAAGATCAGGGTAATTAGCGATCACAGCAAGTACTTCAATATTCAGTGCTTGCTCAAACTGCTTAAGTAATACGCCGCCCAAGCAATGCGCTTCTTTAGTTGCTAATAGCACTACTTTGGTTTTTTCGTCAGTGTGCAGCGCTAATTGCGCGCCATCAGGCAGCAAAGCATGTAATTGATTTAAAAAGTCCGGTGCTGGGACGCCAGTTAACTCAGTGCGCATAAAAAAGCGCTGTGCGTCTTTATCTACAAATTCATTATTGCGAGTAATATTTAAATTATGCTCGTGACAAAGTCCGGTGATCTTGGCTATTAAGCCTACATCATCGGCACATTGCGTAGTTAGTATTGTGTTCATGTTTCCTCATTCAAATCCCGTGAACCTAAGCTCCCATTATTTGTTAATTTGCTACTAATGCAAGGGCTTTTAATAGAGTATTACTCACATTGATTTAAGTTGACAACGTAAGTTGCTAGGTGTGGTCCCAGTCCAGCGTTTGAATGCGCGGCGAAAATTGGTTAGGTCAGTAAAATTCAGTGTGCTTGCGAGGGTTTCGTTACTTTGGGCAAGAGTGGTGAGGTTAAACACTGCTGTTTGGCGGTTAATGCAATCTTGTAAGGTGCTAAAGCGAGTGTGGTGCTGCTTGAGTTTGCGTTTAAATGTGGCTGGGCTCATTGCAAAATAGTGGGCAACGGTTTCGAGGTTTTGCTGTGGGTGTTTGGTAATATACTCTCGCACAGCCTGTAGCCATGGTTTCGCGGGCAGGGGTTGTTGCCCAATAGATGCTAAAGATTGCTGGAGTAAGCTTGGGCAGCTGTCGATTAAGTGCCTGTTGTACAATTCATCACTGACACTGACCATAAATAACTGTTGCGAGAACTTGCAATTGGCTTGCAGGTTCGTTTGATACTGCTCTATATGTTTGGGTTCAGGGTAGGGAAACGAAAAACTTAAGTCACTGTTATTACCTATTCGCCATTTACAGGTTGCGGCTATAAAGCTGGCAAATAATTCACAGCAAAACTGCTCAACTAGGGTATTGATTGCCCCAAAGCTGAGGTTAATAATAAAGTAATGGCGGCCTTGATGATGTTTATGTGTTGCATTAAATAAATTGAAGCCATGCAAAGGAGCACGTATCAGGATTTTTTGTAATGAGCATAAACTTTCCGCCTGCGAAAATGCGCTATATAGCGGGTTGTTATTGAGCAATTTTCGTCCGAGTAAAAAACTAAGCTGGTGTTGGTTATCAAATTGGCGGCAGTTTTCTTGCAATTGATAAAACTGCGCAACACTAATTATGGCGGTTCCAGCGGCAAAGTCTTGATAAAATAACTTAGTGCCTTTGAGTAATTTATCTGGGTGTATGCCACGGTGTTTTGCTAAATCAGCCAGCTGTGCTGCCCACGACTGCAAGCCTTGGCAAGGGGTATCGATATAACTGACATCAGTTAGTTTTGTACTCACGTTTGTACTCACGCAGTTTGCTCATGACAATATTCGTGCAAGTGCTTATTTTTTAGCAGCCCTTGATGTAACTTACTTAATAACCCAGAAGTAGAATCTGCGCTTGTCGCAGCCACTAAGCTCGTATGTACTTTTTGTTTATAAGTTAGGGTGCTATCGCTGCTGTTAAACGAAAATGCTTCTAATGCGCCGACAATAGATGAACTCAGTTGTTCAGCTATCGCAAGTTGTGTATTAGGCAGCATAACGATAAAACAGTCACTGGCGTAACGACAGACTAAATCTTGTTCGCGGACATTGAGGGTGATCACTTGCGCAAACTCTTGTAGCAGTTTATCGCCTTCGGCATCGCCAAATTGGCGATTAAAGCGATCAAATTGGGCAATATCCAGCATCAGTAATGAAAAGCCATGTTGACTATGATGCAATAAATTCAGCTCGCGGTTGATTTGGCTTTTCATATAATCGGCACTGGCAAGGCCGCTTATGGCATCGCTGAGTTGGTGCTCCCGGTAGAAGCGCTCTCGGTTGCGCAGCTGTTGATTTATACTCATTTGCTCTTGATGCCAATGATAGAGCGCGATAGTCATTAAAATCATGCCAAAAGGGGCGGGAATTGATTCAATAGTGCTAAGCCAAGCTTGCTCATCACTGTAGCTGACAAATTCGTCAATAAAATCTAATGTCATAGATAGGTTCATAATCGCAAGGCCTGCGAATAGTAAGTTGGTAACTCGTCCTTTAGGCCTGCTAAGTAGAATAAAAAATATCCACACTAGGGTCATGGCAGTAATGCCACCTTCACCTGCGACATCAAACCAATCAACTTCACTGTGGCCTTTATATTGGCCAAAGCTGAGCGTTAGGATTAATACGCTGGTTTGCATTACAACAAAGATAAGTAGTAATGAGCGGTGTAATTTTAAAAACGATAAATTCATGTTGAGCTCGATAGGTCATGTCTGATTGGCAGAATAAGCAAACTGCTTTATTACCACTAGGGTCAGATTAGCTCACAGTGATGACATATTTTTTACCATGGGTGATTTATTTAGCTAAACACCGTGTCTTTTAGTCAAATAATGCCGCTTGGCAGGGGGTCGAATTAGCTCATTTGGGATTATTTTAGTGTTGAAAAAAACCTAATAGCAACGAATTTACAGTGTTGCGTTAGGGACTGACATATTTCTTTCATGATTGCCCCTTAGGGTGTTGCTCCAGCCACGTATTGGCAAACAAAAACCATAATCAATAGCAGCAACCAAGAGAACAATTATGAACCCGTTTAAAACGTCACCTTTTATTAAGTCGAGTATTGCATTAGCGTGTTGTGGAATTTTATATGCAACACCTGCATTAGCTGATGGTCGTGTGCAAGGTCGTATTACAGATGCCAGCCAAAGTGTGTACTTTGGTGGTGCGAAAGTATCGGTGAAAGAGTTAAACCTCAATACAGTGAGTAACCGCGATGGTTCTTTTTCTTTTAATAAATTGCCAGCGGGTGAGTACACCTTAGTGGTTGACTACATTGGCGCACCATCAGTAGAACAAAAAATAACGGTGGTGGATTCGCAGGTGTTTACACAGCAAATTATTATTGGTGAGCAACAAGAGGCCATCGATAACATTATTGTTTATGGCCAAAGTGCAGGGCAAGCTGGGGCAATTAACCGACAAAAAAATGCTGATAATTTAAAGTCAGTAGTCAGTGCCGATTCGATTGGTCAATTCCCAGATCAAAATGCGGCCGAAGCACTACAACGTCTACCTGGGATCTTTATTGCTCGCGACCAAGGTGAAGGACGTTTTGTGGGTATTCGTGGTATTGATCCTAATCTCAATAACGTCACCGTCAACGGTTTAAATGTACCTTCTCCTGAGGCAGGTGTTCGCTCAGTGGCGATGGATGTATTACCAAGTGAACTTATTCAAAGTTTAGAAGTGAGCAAAACAGTTACTCCAGACATGGATGCTAGTGCTGTTGGTGGCTCGATTGAAGTGAAAAGCTTGAGTGCTTTTGACAGAGCGGGTGAAAGCTATAGCTTTACCGCGCAGGGTTCATATAACGAGCTAGAATCTAAAACGAGTCCTAAGTTATCGGGCAGTTACACCAATATTTACCAGTTAGATAATGGCCTTGATTTAGGTGTTGCTACAGCGGTTTCATGGTCTAAACGTGAATTTGGTTCGCGTAATATTGAAACTGGAAGTGGCTGGAGTACCTTCGAAGTTGAAGACGCTGCGACTGGTGATGATTTTGAAATGTTTGGTGCAGAAGAAATTGAACAACGCCATTACCAAATTACACGCGAGCGTTTAGGTGCAGCCCTTAATTTAGACCTGCACAGTGGTGCAACAGATAAATATTACTTACGCACCTTGTATAGTGACTTTTCGGATGATGAGTATCGCCTATCAAACGAGTATAAATTTAGCGATGGTAAGCAATTAGCAAGCACGGTGAGCAGTGCTAGCTTCACTGATGCGGAAATGTCACGTAACACCAAAGATCGTTATGAAGAGCAAAGCATTTTAAGTATGGTGTTAGGTGGTGAGAATCAATTAAGTGATTGGTTTATCGAATATAATGTCGGCTATTCAAAATCTGAAGAAAAAGAACCAAATCGACTTGATACCGCGTTTACAGGTTCTGGGTTTGATTTAGGTTATGTCGCTCAAGTTGATGTTCCGTTACTTAGCCAATCAGCGGATGCTCATGACTTAAGCCTATTTGAGTTAGATACAATAGAGGCGATGAATAACGTTAGTGATGATCAAGAGATCAGTTTTAAAATCGATTTCAGCCGTGATTTTGTTTGGCAAAATAATAATGGTCAGTTTAAATTTGGTTTTAAACAGCAAAACAGAGAAAAGCGCAATGATGCGCGCGTTGCTATTTATGACGGTGATTTTTCAGGAGCATTAGCAAGTGATTTCTCCGCACCTGTACCAGATTATGACTTAGGTGACTTTGGCCCGGGTTTAAACCGCACTGCGCTGCAAAAATTTGTAGCTGAAAATAAACAATCATTTGCTTTCAATAGTAACGAGTCACAAGTTGAATCAGATGGTCAAAGCTACGTTAGTAGTGAAGATATTACCGCCGCTTATGCAATGATCAGCATGGATATCGATAAGTTACATGTTGTTGCGGGTGTACGTTATGAAGGTACACAATTTGAGACTCGCGGCAATCAGGTTGAGTTAGTGGTTGATGATATTAACGATACTGAAACGGTTACCACCACACCTTGGCAAGTAAGCAAAGATTACGACTATTTTTTACCTAGCCTAAATTTACGCTATAACATGAGTGATAAATTGGTCACGCGCTTTGCCTATACCAACACGATAGCGCGTCCCACGTTTAGTGATTCAGCGGCATATCAGCTAATTGAAACAGAAACCAGTGAAGAGGATGGCGTACAAGTAACCGAGCGTAAAGCTGAGGTTGGTAACCCTGACTTAGACCCTTATGAATCAATGAACTTAGATGCGTCAATCGAATATTACCCAGGCACCATAGGCGTGTTATCGGCGGGCATTTTCTATAAAGATATCGACAACTTCATCATTCAACAAGAAGTACAAGATAACGGTGACTGGGATGGTTTTGATGAAGTAGTACAAATGGTGAATGGTGGCAAAGCGTCATTAACGGGTATAGAGCTTAACTGGAATAAAACCTTTAAGTCAGGCTTTGTGCTTGGTGCAAATGGTACCTTTATTGATGCTGATGATAAGCTACCTAATCAAGCTGATACCGTGGCTAATATCATTGTTGGTTATGAAAATAATGCCATTAGTACGCGTTTAAGCGCATCATATAAAAGTGAAAGCTACCAATTTGATGATGCGGATATGGCGGTTTATGAAGATAGTCACATGCAGTTGGACTTTAGCAGTAAATACTATTTCAACGACACTATGAATGTGTACTTTAATGCTACTAACTTAACCGATGAGCCTATGTACTTGTATCATGGTGATAAGCTTTACAACTATCAGTATGAGTCTTATGGACGTACCTTTGAGCTAGGTTTTACCTTTTCTTCTTTATAGCATCAGTTAGTTAAATATTATTACAGTGAGCCTGCTTGATATTGCAGGCTTACTTTTGTTGAGTGAATTATGAATAAATTAAGTACGTTATGCATTGCTCTTAGCGCCTGCCTTGGCACAGTTGGCTGTACGCCTAAAACAACAGATGCAACACCAACAGCTGCTGTGAGTAATATTGAATTTTTAGCGTTTGGAGATGGTGGTTACCATGTTGACTATCCCAAAACCAAGCACATCAGCAATCCTAAAAATGAACAGCAGTTTATAGCAGCAGAGCTGGCTGATTGGTTAGAAGATTATCGCCCGCGCGATGAATTTGATCATGCGCCTATTTATATTTACCCAGATACTGATATTGCTACGGAGCAAGGTGGTGCGCAGGCTGTTGGTATCGCAATGGCTAAGTTATGTGAAAGCAAAAATTGCCAATTTGCAATTCAGTTGGGTGATAACGTTTACCCAGATGGCGCCGATGCCGATGATGGCAAAGACGATCAGAAGCGCTTATATGATCTTGTTTATGCGCCATTAGAGCCGTTATTTCTAGCAGACCCTAACTTGGTGGTGTATTCAGCATTAGGTAATCACGATTGGAAAAGCTCGCGTAAAGGCGTGGCATTGCAAACCCAGTGGATGGCACAGCAGCCGAATTTTTTTATGGACGAAAATGGTTATTACAGCTACAAAATGGGTGAACCGGGCAACGACGTTGAATTTTTTGTACTTGATACCAATATGTTGTTAGCAGGACAAACCTTTTATGAAGTACCGCTTAACCCTGATGGCAGCGAAGGCGATTTACAACAAGCGATAGAAAATGGCACAGCTGAACTTGAAATTCATGATGAACATGAAGGGCCTCAAAATGGTGAAGATTTAGCCCAACTTACGTGGCTTGAACAAGGTATTGCAAGTTCGACAGCGAAATGGAAGTTGGTTTATGGCCACCATATTTTATGGTCTATAGGTGGCACTAAATACAGCGAAGGTCATGTGCTTCGTAAGTTATTGATGCCAACCTTATGTAAGTATGCTGACGGCTATATTGCTGGCCACGAGCATGATTTAGAGTTACTTACCGATGATTGCTCAAAGTTCGATTCAGGTAATAGTATTGGTAAATTACCGCTGATCATCTCAGGAGCTGCATCAAAAATGCGTGGCACACATACGCCATTTGCACAGTATCAAGAGCGCCAATACCCTGAGTATGATTTGCTGTGGTCAAAAAGTTTTGTCTGGGGGTTTAGCCATATTAATCTTGATAATCAAGCAAATAATTTGGGTGTAAGCTTTTATACTACGCCGCGAGATTTAAGTGGTAAAGTTATAGAAGAAGGCCATTTTAGCTTCGCTAAACGTACTCGTTAAATGTCACAATAATCCAGCACTGCTAGTGCAGGGTCTTGTTTGTTTTATGGACTTTAAACGTGTGCATTGTTTGCACATTTGTACAGTTATTTACGAATTCGTAAATAACTGTAAGCAGAGGTAATGCTTTGTAAATCATGGAATTATTCTTTTTGTTAAGGGTCGAATTCAAACTATTAACAATAAGGAATTGATTCCATGCAAGGCCCTTTATTTAAAACTGCACTAACAACTTCTCTAATTGCAACTCTAACTGCGTGTTCGGGTGACGATTCAAGCTCGAGTCAAAGTGGTTACATTCAATTATATAATGGCTCTTATAATAGCCCATACACGCGTTTATTCATTGATGATGCTGAGCGTTCGGGTACTGATTTTGGTGATGTAACGACGCGCCATAATTACAGCACTAATAGCTACGATGTAAGCTTTGAATATGTAGATGCAAATGACAGCTATATTACGATCAGCGAGCAAACAGTGACGGTCAAAGATGATATGACCCAGCTGTGGGTAATGAATGGCGATTTTTCAGAGCCGACATTCAGTGAACTAAGTGTGCCTACAGGCGGTGATGAGGGGTCAGCTAACTTAGGCTTTTTTAATATCGTTGGCGAAAACTTGAGTTTCGACGTGTATTTAGCAAATGATGATGGCTTATTTGAGACTGCAGAACTTATTGCTTCTCCCACTTATTTAAATGAGTTAGCGTTACAAAGCTTTGACGAGGGTTATTACACCTTGTATTTAACGCAAAGTGGTAGCACAGATGTGTTGTTTGAGTCAGCCACCGTGTATTTGAATGACGAGGCAAGCTATGTAGTGATGATCCGCCCAAGTTACGCCACCGAAGAAAACGGTATTACCCTTGATGTTGTTACTTCAAGCAATAGTGTTACTGCACTTAAGCACCAGAATGCGCAGGGGCAATTACGCTTTATCAATACCATTGATGATTATTCACAAGTTAGCTTTAGTGCAACGCGAGGCTCACAAGCCAGTACCACAGATGTAACAACTAACGATACGTATTCTAACTATATTGAGCTTGATCCTAACAGCTACAGTATTGCGATGTTAGATGAAACAGGTAGCAAAATTGTCGATAACTTTTTACTGACTCTTGAGCGTGAACAAAGCAATGTTGGCATTTTTTATAATGACAAAGATTACGGTCCACGGATGATGACGGTGAAAGAAAGCTTAACCCCGAGTAGCTACAGTCATAAAGTAACAGTTGTTAACTTATTAGATAGTTACGCAGGACAAGAAATTAGTAACGTTGATGTAGTATTTACTCTCAATGGTGAAACGGTTGATGATGCGAAAAATATTATTGATGGCATTGATCAATACGACCAAGAAGACCAAGTTGTTGATAATGAAATTTATACTACCTATGTGCTTTATGAAGATAATGGCCAGCAAATTGTGTTGATGCAACAGGGGGATATGGACTTTAGCCAAGAAGGTAATTACATCTTAATTCTTGAGCATGATGAAACAAGTAGCACAGGTTATAAAATGACGCTAGAACGTACCGTTACTGATTCGGTAGAATAGCCTGATATTAATCTCAGCCTTGTCGCGGTGAGGCTGAGATTTTTTGGGTATATTTTCAATACACTTTACGCTATAAGGAACTATTAAAAGTAGTCAAGGATTGAAAAAGTGGATGATGTCATAGGGCTCATAGTCATTTTATCGTTAGTTGTGGTTGCAGGCTCGATTGCAGGTTTAGTTGCTTTAACTAAAGTCAGTACGTTAAAGCAAGAGGTTGTACTTTTAAAAAAACAACTACAGGCAGTTATAGCTCACAAGAGCAGTCAACAACAAGCTCACAGTGCAACACAAACAGTACAATCGCACGTTGAGCCAGTACAATCACAGCATGTCAATGTCGTTAAACAACAAGATGCAGTCATAACGCAAACAACAGTCACTGGCCGCGAAAAACCATCTTCTCCTTCCGCTATTGATCTTTTTGTTAATAAATTAAAAACTCAGTTTCAACAAAACTGGATGACCTGGATTGGCGGTGTCGCGTTGGCCTTTGGTGGGATTTTTTTAGCGAAATATAGCTTAGATGCGGGGTTATTATCGCCAACATTACGACTCACATTGGGTGGTTTATTTGGTGTTACGTTAATTGCAGGGGCTGAATACTTACATCGAAAAGGTATTGTTTTTGAAGGGTTTAATAACTACGTTCCTGCAGCGTTGGCAGGTGGTGGGTTTATTAGCTGCTTTGCTTTAACCCTGCTTGCCTATTCAAGTTATGCGATGTTAAGCCCAACAGTTGCTTTTGTGATGCTGGCTATTATTGCTCTGGCTGCAAGTTCTATGGCACTGCGCTTAGGACCATTGCTCGCTGTGTTAGGTATTGTTGGTGCTTACAGCGTGCCAATCTGGGTGAATACTGGTAGCGGTAACTTAGTGGCATTATTGATGTATATTGGCTTGGTGACTTTGTCAGCAGTGTTAGTGGCACAAAAGGTAAAACGGCCATGGTTGTGGTATTTACTTTGGGCAGGGCATATTGGCTGGTATTGGGTAGCGCTGAGTGTCATAAAGCCGACTCAATATTGGTTAGTAGGTGGTTTTGCACTGCTATCAATTATTGGTTTAATCGCGATGATGCGTTTAGGGTTAACCCTGCGTTTATTGGAATATCGGCCACATAGTTTAAAGCGGTTATTAAAATTACAGCCAGATCATCCATTATTATTAGCGATTGTGGTGCCATTATTGATCACCATAGTAATCTCTATGGCAAGTGTACAATGGCAAATTGTGCTGCTGTGTTTAATTGTTATGCTGCTATTTTTAGTGCTGCAAAATAGCCGTTGGGATCTATGGCAAGGTCTAGCGCTGTTAATTGCCGTATTGCTGGTAGTCAGTCAACACGCTTATCACATCGATAGCCACGACCATTTATTCATATTCAAAAATATCTATGGACTTGGTTTATTGCTCGGCATTGGTTTTTGTTTATACGGGCTGTATTTTGGCGCGCGTTACTACAAACGTTTAAGTTTTCACTTAGTGGCCGCCTTTAGTATGTTTACCTTCATTGCTACGCTTTACACTTTAACCCCAGCGCAAGATTTAGCGGTAGCCTACTCATTATGGACTGTAATACTGCTTCTGGGCAGTGGCGTACTCATTAAGCGTGCGCAAGCTGCTCGCACACAATGGCAACAGTTTAGTTATTGGCTTGGTGCTAATGCCAACATTACGCTGTGTTTAACTATGTTACTTGCCGATAGTGGTTTAACGCTTGCGTTGGCTATTCAAGTGTTGGTTATTAGTTTTCTCGTTAAACGTCACAAAGTGCCAATGCCGCACTGGCCAATTAAAGTATTAGTCGCCGTGGTGCTTACAAGGCTAACCTTTGCGCCATGGGTATACGATACCGATTTAACCTTTTTAGCATTACACTGGAGCATAGTGGTTTACCCCATTGCTATTGGATTGTTTTGCTTTGCTGCCAAACAATGGCAACAAACAGAGATGAAAATATGGCTAGAAGGCGCTGCACTGCATTGTTTGGCATTATTTATCACTACCGAAACGAGCTATCAATTGGTTGGGCATTATCCTCAGCTTTTTTCTCTAAGCTTTTATGAGCAAGTATTACTTAGCTGTAACTGGCTTGCACTGGGTTGCGTTTATTTATATCGTGCACGAACTGCTGGGCAGTTGGGTAAGCTATACCGCACAGCCGGCCTGAGCTTATCTGGGTTAGCGGGCTTATTGTTAATAAACACAACACTACATGATAATCCGTTATTAGTACGTCTATATGTAGGGGAAACGCCGTTATTTAACTGGCTGCTTTTCACCTGGTTAGCCCCGAGCCTGCTGGTAGCGTGGTTAGCAAGTTTAGTTAAACCTTTAAATGTTAAATTGAACCAAATAGTGCTACTTGGGTCTGGTTTATTAGCAGTATTGGCAATCAATACATTGATCCGCCAATACTGGCAGGGTGGCTTTATTTACCTTGATAAAGCAACCAGTGACGCCGAGCTATACAGTTACTCGATCATTTGGTTAATACTGGGTGCGTTGGTCGTGGTCGCAGGACATTTGAAACAGCAGCTGCTGTTACAAAAAGTTGGTTTAGGCATTCTTGGCGCGGTGATAGTGAAAGTGTTTTTAATTGATATGGCAAGCCTAACTGGTTTACTCAAAGCGGTATCATTTATTGGGTTAGGGCTATCGCTTGTGGGCTTGAGCTGGTTGTTCCAAAAGCTCAGGAGTAAGACTAACCATAGAGATGTGCTTGGGTAAATTGCTTGGCTGTATTAAACTAGTAAAAAATAATTGAGGCTGATATGTTAATTTTAACACCATTTGGTAAAGCACTTTCGTCATTAGAACTGGCGTTGCAGCAACCCAAAAATGAATTTATTCGAGATAGTGTTATTCAGCGTTTTGAATACAGTTATGAGCTTGCTTGGAAGATGCTCCGCCGTTACTTAGTTGAAGACATGGGCGCTGAAACACTCGCGCCACTAAGTCGTAAAGATTTATTTAGATTAGCCGCTGATAAGCAACTAATAAATGACCCTCTTCCTTGGTTTGAATACCATATTGCGCGAAACACAACTTCCCATACCTATGATGAAGCGGTTGCTGAAAAGGTCTATCAAGCTGCAAAAGCTTTTTTTATCGATGCCAGTCACCTGTTAGCAGAGCTTGAGCGTAGAAATGCAGATTGAACAGCAACACTTAAAAATCATAGAAGATTGTTTACAAAAGCAAAATTTAAGTGATAAAGGAATAGATGTATATATATTTGGCTCTCGAGCTAAAAATACTGCTAGAACTTATTCTGATCTAGATTTGGCCTTAAAAGCTAAAAACAAAGTAATTGAACACACCGTTATTTTTAAACTTAAAAATGCGTTTAGTGAATCAAACTTACCCTACCTAGTTGATGTGATAGATCTAAACGCCATAAAGCCTGATTTTTATAATGCGATTAGTGATGATCTTATTCCTCTTAAGTATTTATAAATACTTAAGAGGCGTTTATACCCAAACCACCTCAATATGCAGAATTCAGCGTTTCACAGGTGCTTAATATCAAGGCGTTACTTTGCAAGAATCAGTCCCTTTTAAGAAGGAACAACGATGAGAGTAAGTGCCTGTGAAACGCCCAGCGGGTTGGTTTAAAAGCGATTTATACTGCGTTATTGACTTTAACAAGGGAATCACCATTCTTTGCAATCAATGCCTTGCCTAAACCGCTTTTAATTCCAACGACGCTCGCATCTTGAGGTGGCTTGGGTATATATCCCTTTGAAAATTTTCACTTACTGTGATTCAGCAGTGCTTTTAATTTCCCTGGTTTTATTGGTTTGGATAAGTAATGAATATCCTCAGCTTTTGTGGCCTGTTTTAGCTCTACGTCACGCACTGCGGTGATCAAGATAGCGGGCACATTGGCTTGCCAAATCTCCCGTAAGGCTTTTATTAAGCTAATACCGTCATGTGCGTGACCAAGCTGATAGTCCATTAATATAACATCCGGTGCACTGTGCGTTTGTGCGTATTCCAGCACGCTTTCTACTTGGTCAAATAACTGATAATCAGCCTGCCACTTTTGTAATAAGCTTGCCATGGCATTGAGGTTTTCAGGGTCATCATCAACGGCGATAATATTCATCGCAGAGCGATGTTCAAACAAACTGTTGGTTGCCAGTTTTTGTTGTACAAACTGACTCTCACCATAAGGTATTTCGATACTAAAACAGCTGCCTTTTTGTGGTGTTGAGCGCACATCTAAACGAATTGAGAGTAAGTCAACCATGCGCTTAACCACACTTAAACCAAGACCAACACCTTTATTGTCAGAGGCTTCCACGCGGTAAAAGTCGTTGAATATTTTTGCTTGCTCTACCTCGCTAATGCCGGGACCTGTGTCCCAAACCTCAATACGAAGGTGATGTTTGCGTTTACGACACGCCACTAACACCTTACCTGAATTGGTATATTTAACCGCATTTGATACTAAGTTCTGTACAATTCGTCGCAGATAGGTGATATCACTGTGGACAATATGTTGTGCACTGCGAACCGTGAGCTTTAGGCCTTTTTCACTGGATAAAATAGCGTACTCGTTGCGCAGTGGTGCCAGAATATCATCAATACTAAAGTGACGTGGGGTAGGAGCCATTGCACCTTGCTCTAATTTGGCTATTTCTAATAATGCTGACATTAAATGTACCGTTGAATCGAGACTGGCGCCGAGCTTTTCAAAGTTATTAATATTGTTATCAGTCAGCGACTTTTCATCAATGGCAGCAAGGTATAAACGAGCGGCATTGAGGGGTTGTAAAATATCGTGACTGGCTAAGGCTAAAAAGCGGGTTTTACTGTCATTTGCTTGTTCTGCCTCACGTTTTGCTAAAGTGAGTGCTTGCTCCGTTTGGACGCGGCTTTCTATTTGCGCTTCAAGATCTTTATTGATGGTACGAATTTCTTGGGTACGGGCTTCAATGCGGTTTTCCAGATCCATATTGACCTCTTCAAGCGCATTTTGTGTGGCAATGTGAGTAGTGATATCTGAAAAGCTGGTTACAAAGCCGCCGTCGGGCAGTGGATTACCTATCATTTCGTACACTAAGCCATTACGACGATGACGAATAAAGTGATGCGAACTGCCATTTTTTAAATGTTGTACGCGTTTTTCTACTTGGCGTTCTATTTCACCTGGGCCACATTCACCGCGCTCTGCGTTATAACGAATAATATCTTCAATTGGTTGGCCTACCTCTAAAAATCCCGCGGGATAGCTAAACATTTCTGCGTAGCGCTTATTCCATGCTACGAGGTTTAGCTCTTTATCGACAACAGAAATACCATGACTAAGGTTTTCTAGTGAGGTGTAGAGTAGGTTCTGGTTAAATTGCAGAGCTTGAGTGGTTTCATCAAAAAAGTTAACCACCTCTTCAAATGCCATGCGTTTACCCGAGGCCACCGTGTGAATAAGTGCTTGCGCCGAGGAGGCACCCAATACGCCAGTTAAAGCACGTTCGCAGTAGGCGATAAACTCAGGATCAGGGTGTGTATTATTATCATCAAGTTGATGGGTAAGCGAAAAATGCGCGAGAACTTGTTGACTACGTTGAATCCCTAAAAAGGTTTGCAGCAGCACTTTAAAATCGTAGACAGTGGCTTTTACATTTTTGTTTAAACGCCTTGCCAGTACCGCTTGCTCTTTAGGGTTTACAAAAGCGGCTGCTTGAATTTTATCGATTAAGCGCTCATCAGCCCCTAATGAAAAGCTAATGTAACAACCTATATTGGCAAATAAAGCGATTAAAGTACCGCGGGTGATCAGCGTTTGTTGTAGCTCTGTATCAAGGGTGTTACCTGCATCGAGTATTGGCAGCATTAAAAACAGTATCCAACAGATCAAACCTGCTAATAATCCTGCATACACACCGTAAGCATGGCCTTTACGCCAGTATAAACCGCCCACAATAGCAGGCAGTAATTGTGTTACAAGTGAGAAAGCGACTAAGCCCATGCTCGCCAATGCTTTACCATGACCAAACCATTGTTGGTAAAAGTAAGACAAGATCAAAATACCGGCAATTGTAAAACGTCTCACCAAGAGTATTTGTGGTTTGTAGCTGCTAGTGATCAGGTTACGTTTGAATTTACGGCGCAACATTAATGGCAATACCACATCATTTGAGATCATGGTACTGAGGGTGAGCGTTGCAACAACAATCATGGCAGTTGCAGCGGATATACCGCCAATAAAAACAAAGGTGGTAAGAAGCACATTGTCATGCATGAGTGGCAGTGCCAGTACAAAACTATCGGGTGAGAAACCATTGCCAATTTCAGGGTGAATAGCTGCAGTAGCTATGGGTAAAATCATTGCCGCAGTCAGCAATAAATACAGCGGGAAGGCCCAGCGAGCGGTAAATAAATGGCGTTTGTCTTGGTTATCAACCACGGTAACGTGAAACTGACGTGGTAAACAGATAATGGCCGCGGCGGCCATTAATGACTGACCAATAAAGTTAAAGCTCAAAAAGTTAAAGTTGTTCCAGTGTTGCCACAACGATTTTTTAATTTGTAGTTCGCTGGTACTGGGTAAGTTATATAAAGTGAACAAAGCTAAACCAGCTACAGCCACTAAAGCCAGTAGTTTTATCATCGATTCAAACGCTACCGCAAGCATTAATCCTGAGCGGTATTCGGTTACATCCACTTTGCGAGTACCAAAGAAAATCGCAAACATGGCCATGATCAAAGTGGCAGATAACGCCACCATTGAACCGGATATTTTGTTGTCGCTTTGCAGTAGTAAAAAGCTGTTACTGAGTGCTTTTAGTTGCAAGGCGATATAGGGAATAGTTGCCAGCAAGGCAATTACAGTCACCATTATGGCGGTGGTTTGCCGCTTGCCATAGCGGGCTGAGATAAAGTCAGCAATGGTGGTGATATTTTGTTTTTTACTCACGAGTACTAGTTTACGTAAAAACCCTTGTCCGAAAAAAAACAACAGTGCAGGCCCTAGTAAAATTGGCAAGTAACTCCAGCTGCTGGTGGCTGCTGTGCCCACAGAGCCGTAGTAAGTCCACGAGGTGCAATAAATACCTAAGGAGAAAGAGTAAACAAAAGGGTGGTGGCTAATTCGCTTGGCTAAGGGGGTGGTCTTATCGCCCCAGTTTGCTAACCAAAATAAGATGCCAATGTACGCCAAAGCGACAAAAATAAGTGCAGCAGTCATGTATATATTCAATTTTTATTTTGTTATTGCACACCATACCAGAAGTTTTCCTTGTTTTGAGCTGTCAATTTTTATAGTTATTTCACCGCTAATGTTATCTTGTTGATTAATAAATGAAATTTAATAAGTTGCTGATCTATTAGACTAATGTCGCAGATCTGCAACATAGCTAAGGTGAATACCGAAAATAACCTAGCGAAAATAGTTAACACAATGATAAATAATGTTTTTTACTTATATTTAACAACTGCCAATCTCCAGTTTACGTAAACGTTAACTTAATGTTACGACTATGGTCTCAATTCAATATTAAGACGGCGTTGCTAAATTGGTTAACGAAGACAACAAAACACACACATCACTTTTTGCGGTGTTAAAGAGGAAATAAAAAATGGCTTTTAAAGATGAAGAACAAGCAAAAGCTTATTGGGCGGAAAACATTTCACTGCTGTTTAAATTATTAGCAGTTTGGTTTGTCGTGTCATTCGGGTTTGGCATATTACTGGTTGATGTACTTAATGAAGTGCGTTTTTTTGGGTTTAAACTTGGCTTCTGGTTCTCCCAGCAAGGCGCGATTTATACCTTTGTGGCTTTGATTTTTGTGTACGTTTTCAAAATGAATACGTTAGATAAAAAATACGGCGTAGACGAATAAGGAGCTAAGCAATGGATGTTCAAACACTCACGTTTATTATTGTCGGTTTAAGCTTCGCGCTTTATATCGGCATTGCAATCTGGGCTCGAGCTGGGTCTACAAATGAATTTTATGTAGCGGGCGGTGGCGTTCCACCTCTTGCAAATGGTATGGCTACAGCTGCTGACTGGATGAGTGCGGCGTCATTTATCTCAATGGCGGGTATAATCTCTTTCGCTGGTTACGATGGCGGTGTTTACTTAATGGGTTGGACAGGTGGTTATGTATTACTTGCCATGTGTTTAGCACCTTATTTACGTAAATTTGGCAAGTTTACAGTGCCAGACTTTATCGGTGACCGTTATTACTCACAAACGGCCCGCGTTGTGGCAATTTTATGTGCCATTTTTATCTGCTTTACTTATATTGCAGGCCAAATGCGCGGTGTAGGCGTTGTATTCTCTCGTTTCTTAGAAGTTGAAATTGAAACTGGTGTTTACATTGGTATGGTTATCGTATTCTTTTATGCTGTTCTAGGTGGTATGAAAGGTATTACTTACACCCAAGTAGCACAGTACTGTGTATTGGTATTTGCTTATCTTGTTCCTGCTATCTTTATCTCTATGATGATGACAGGTCACTTCTTCCCGCAAACGGGCTTTGGCGCAACATTAATTGGCGGCGATGGAGCGTATGTTCTTGATAAACTCGATGGCTTAAGCGCTGAGCTTGGTTTTGCACAATACACTGAAGGCTCTAAGAGCATGATTGATGTGTTTGCCATCACTGGTGCTTTAATGGTGGGTACTGCTGGTCTTCCTCATGTCATTGTACGCTTTTTCACTGTACCACGTGTTAAAGATACCCGTATCTCTGCAGCATGGACTTTAGTATTCATCGCGATTGTTTACACCACAGCACCTGCAGTTGCGGCATTTGCCCGTGTTAACATGATTGATACGATTAACGGTAAAGATGGTAGCGGTACAGAATACGCAGAAGCACCAGCTTGGGTTAAAAACTGGGAAAGAACAGGCTTAATCACCTTTAATGATAAAAACGGTGATGGCAAAATGTTCTACACAGCGGGTAAAATTGATGATCCAAATAGCGCTAACGAAGTTAACGTTGACCGCGACATCATGGTACTTGCTAACCCAGAAATCGCTAACTTACCTGCATGGGTAGTGGCACTGGTGGCGGCCGGTGGTATTGCTGCGGCACTTTCCACAACAGCGGGCTTACTACTGGTTATTTCGACCTCCGTATCGCACGATTTACTTAAGCGAACACTTAAACCTGATATTAGCGATAAGCAAGAGTTACTCGCCGCGAGGTTGGCTGCCATGATTGCGATTGTTATCTCCGCTTACTTTGGTATTAACCCGCCTGGATTTGTGGCGTCGGTGGTGGCATTTGCATTCGGCTTAGCTGCTGCAAGTTTCTTCCCGGCGATCATTATGGGTATCTTCTCTAAGAAGATGAATAAAGAAGGCGCAGTCCTAGGTATGATAACCGGTATTACCTTTACTGCGGCTTACATTATCTTCTTCAAGTTTATCAGCCCAGAGCTAAATAACCCTGAGCATTGGTTGTTGGGTATTTCACCGGAAGGTATTGGTTTAGTTGGTATGGTTATTAACTTTGCAGTTGCTGCAATTGTAGCTAAGTTTACCGCAGAAACCCCGCTTGAAATCCAAGAAATGGTTGAGGGGATTCGTAATCCTAAAGGTTCTAGTGCTGCACACGCACACTAACAACTCTGATACTCTATTAATTTATATTGATAGACCCAAAAGCCCGACTTAAGTCGGGCTTTTTATTTATCGCTGATAGCAGTACAGTGATTGTACGATTGTTTTTTGCGAGTAGATAAATGAATAATGAGCAACAGGAAGTCGCCCAGTTTGTACTAGCACAAATGCCATTTAGCGACCTTGATAGTAGCGCAACCGATTACTTTGTAAAACACCTCGATGTTATTTATCTGACCCGTGAAAACCAAACGCAATGGCTACAATCAGCCTCCCCTAAACTGTTTTTAATTCGCTCTGGTTTATATGATTTAGTGGATGCAAAAGGTGATGTAATAACCCGTTTAGCGCAAGGCGACTATTTTGGTTTTCCGTCATTATTAACCGGCGAGGCAATTAAAAACCGTCTAGAAGTACAAAAAGAGGGCATTGTTTATATGCTCAATCAAGATGCGTTTGACTATCTGCGCCGTGAATATAAACCATTTGAACAGTATTTTGTTCGTGCACATGCTAACCGGTTGTTGTCGTCACACTATAAAAGCCAAAATGACAGTTGGTCTGAGCGAAAAATATCAGAGCTAATGTCTCGTAAAGCTGTGACCTTGTCACCGGATGCGAGCATTCGTCAAGCCGCAAAAAAAATGAAAGAGCACGGCGTATCATCAATTATGGTTACTGAATATGAGCGCTTAGTTGGGGTGGTGACTGACCGCGATTTGCGAAATCGCGTATTAGCTGATGAAGTCGACCCACAGCAGGCCGTAAGCTCAATAATGAGTGCTAAACCGAAGTTTATTTTTGAAAATAACAGGGTGTTTTCTGCGCTGCATTTAATGCTCAAACATAATATTCATCACTTACCTGTATTGGACGAGCATCACAAAGCGTTAGGAATGATTACCAGTACCGATTTGTTACGCCAACAAAAGAGCGATCCGGTGCAACTTATTGGCCGTATTTATAAAGCACATAGTGTGACAGATTTAAAACGTTATGCGGCTGAAGTTCCCGAGTTATTGCGCAGCTTTTCGCATAATATTGATGATATTTCGTTAATTGGTAAGTTACTCAGTGGCTTGACTGATGCGCTAACGTCTCGATTAATTTATCTATTTCAAGAAGAACATGGCGCAGCGCCGACCAGTTTTAGTTTTATTTGTTTTGGATCACAAGCACGGGAAGAGCAAACCTTGCATTCAGATCAAGATAACGGTTTATTACTGCCGGATGATTTATCTGAACAACACCAAGATTATTTCCGTCGCATGGGGGAATTTGTCTGTGAGCAATTGGTTGAGTGCGGTATTAGGCGTTGCCCTGGTAATATAATGGCCAGCAGCGAATTGTGCCGAATGAGTATATCGGATTGGTGTGATAAGTTTTTTACGTGGATAAAAAGCCCAACGCCGCAGGCTATGCTTAATTGTAAAATATTTTTTGATTTACGTTTTATTGAAGGTTCAACAGCACTTTACACTGCATTTTGTGAGCAATTAACCCGTATTTCTCGCAACGAATTATTTTATGCAGCAATGGCAACGGATATTAAGTCAAACTCAGTGCCAATTGGTTTATTTAACCAGTTTAAACTCGAAAAAGACGCTAAACAGCATAAATACATTGATTTGAAAAAACGTGGTGTAGTGATCATTAACGACATTGTGCGTTTATATGCGTTAAAAGCGGGAATACGCCGAGCAAACACTCAAGAGCGCTTAGATGCATTGCTGAAACATGATTTATTAAATAATCACGATGTGTATAACTTAAAGGACTGTTGGCGATTTTTAACTCAGTTACGTTTGCGCACACAAATCAACGAGGAAGGCTTACCCAGTAATTGCATTAACCCAGATAAATTAAATTCTCTTGAACGCCACCAATTAAAAGAAGCGTTTTATCTGCTTAAGCTGGCGCAACAAGCTGCGGCATTTAAGTTTGCCCGTGGGAGTTTATAACTATGTGTTTTGCAATGAATAAGGTGACAAGCTAAGTGGTTAAACGTTGGTTGAATCGTTATTTTGCGCGTAAGCAATTGCTTGGCGAAAACGCATTAACGCAGCGCTACTTGGTGATTGACTTAGAGCTAACTGGGCTTGATCCAAAACAGCATGAAATTGTCTCGATAGCCTGGGTGTTGATAGACAATCAATGTATTAAGTTAAGTCAAGCGCAACATGCGATTAATAAGGATGTGCGGCATCTTGAGCAAAGCCCTGTATATCATGGTATTGCCCAGCAAGACGTGGCTACAGGGCAAAACTTGACGGCTATTTTAGCGGCCCTAAGCAGCCACTTTGCGGATGCTATTTTGGTGTTTCATAATGCCACATTAGACTGGGGATTTTTAAAGCAAGCATTTCAAGCGAAGGGAGTAGCGGCACACCCTAAATTGATACTCGATACCTTTCATATTGAAAAAAAACGTCTGCACCAACAAGGGCACGAAATTGGCCTGGATGATTTAACGCTTTCTGCATGTCGTGCGCGATATGGGTTGCCGCATTATGGTTGTCATCATGCGTTGACAGATGCCATGGCCACTGCTGAGTTGTTGTTGGCACAATGTCATCAAATAAGTCGTGGCCAGCAATTAAAACTCGCTGCGTTGCTCTAAGGTAATGCTGGTTTGAGTATTGTCACAATTTATCGTCACTGAATGGCTGCTATAATTAGCATCTAAATCAAGTCATAAGTATTAATTTTTATTTTCAATAACAGGCTTTTGCAGTGCGGTTATTCGGTACGGTGCTTGCTATTATAGGGCGCTGTTATTTTACTTTATCTGTTGGTTTTTTACTCTATGAAAAATAATTTACTGCCATCTTTAGCGGGTGTTTTAGCAAGCTTATTTGCTGTATGGTGGCTACATGGATTTTTAACGGCTGATCAATGTTTAGACGCCGGTGGTGCAATTGATTATGAGACTAACCTGTGTTTGAGCAAAAACGATCAAGTGATCGAGCTGGCTACATCGTCAAGCATGCTAGTGATATATTGTCTTGTTATTATGATCGTTTCCTTAATAACCAGTAGCCTGATACGTAAGCTATTTAAACGTTAGCGGATATAGGGTTAGGAGTTAGTTGCTAGGGTATGGTTGGTTACCTAAGTGGGCTATCTAGGTTGTATTGCAAACATTTATTTAACCTTACCACTTATATTCAAACTCAAGGTC
>NZ_PNDT01000042.1:0-24326 GCF_005886375.1 Pseudoalteromonas sp. S1727 | reverse complement strand
ATTTTCACATGAAGGTGTTCACGGCAATTGCTCCTGCAAAGCTCTACCTCCTGCATCCATGCAGTCGTACATGAAAAATTTATAACGTAGTTAGCGCTTTATTTAGCCCGCTAGAATGGTTAAATATTTAAGTCGATTGGTATTAGAACATGAACGCTCATTTCAACTTAAACTGGTGATGATTTGTGCATCGCGCACCTTTGCACTCTCAAGCGTTGCCAGTACTTTTACTGTTGCGCCATTCACTAAACATAAATTGGGGGCAACATGCCCGATATCAGCGTCAATGATCACTGGGAATAAACATTCACCAAGGGATCGCTGAAGTGCTTGATAATATTCACTGTGTTGCTCTGAACTACTACTTGCGCCGTTTCTGCCAATAATTAAGCCATTTATATCGCTTAGAATGCCACTCAATTTAAGCGCGATTAAAAACCGCGATAATGCATTGGCATTAAGTTCGGCATTTTCTAAATATAAAACTAAGCCATGAAGTGCAAAGTGCTTTTTAAATTCATCCAGCGCCAAAAATGGAGATGCGAGTAATAAACCTAAAGTGTCTAAACAGCCACCAAATAGCCGCCCAGATAGTTCTACTTCACGGTTATCTTTAACATTTAAACAACGCCATTGGCTTGGTTGTGTAAGTGTAAATAGCGCATCAGGTGTATGAGCATAATTGATTACATCAGCTTGATAATACGGTGCAGGCGTTTGCATAAATTCACTGCCTGGAGCAAGCTCAAGCGTTTTGAACACTTGTAAGCAATGTGTATCTAGCTCGTTTGGATGCAGCTGCATTAAGTTTGTACAGTGTAATGTAGCCCAGCCACAACGTGCTGTTAATACACAAGCAAGCGTACTGACGTCTGAAAATCCGACTAACCATTTCGGGCGAGCCTGTTTAATTGCATTAAAATCAAGATATGGAAGTACTTCCATAGCAAGTTCACCACCCCAAGGCGGCATAATTGCAGCAATGCTGTCATCAACTAAAAACGCCATTAACTCATCAGCGCGTTGCTTTGCAGGGCTACTTTGTTGCCTTAAACATTCGCCCTCCACGACTTGGTAGCCACGGTGTGTTAAGCCGCTAAGTACACAATCTAGGCGTGGGTGGAAGTGACTATCAACACCGGATGAAAAGGCGCAAATGGCAATTTTATCACCATTTTTTAATGCATCAGGAAAAGTAATGGCTGTCATCAACATCTACAAATTATCAATACGTTAGCTTAACGTAGCCAATTTATTAAAGAATGTCGAGTTTGTTCGCGGTATAAAAAACCGATGCAAGCATCGGTTTTTAAAAGCGTGAAAATGAGTAAAGTATTAAATGTACTGTACTTCAATAACTTCGTATTCAACATCACCATTTGGCGTTTTAATGATCACAGCATCGTCTGCTTGTTTACCAATTAAACCACGGGCGATTGGTGAGTTAACCGAAATACGATTGTTTTTTATATCCGCTTCATCATCACCGACAATTTGGTAGGTTACTTCAGCATCGGTTTCAACATTTACAATTGTTACCGTAGTGCCAAAGATAACTTTACCTGTGTTTGGTAATTTAGTTACATCAATAATTTGTACATTTGAAAGCTTAGCTTCAATTTCTTGAATGCGGCCTTCACAAAAACCCTGTTGCTCACGCGCAGCATGATATTCAGCGTTCTCTTTTAAGTCACCGTGTTCACGTGCATCAGCAATGTCTGCAACGATTTTTGGACGGGTAACTGTTTTTAATTCGTTAAGTTCTTTACGCAGTAAATCAGCGCCACGAACTGTCATCGGAATTGATTGCATACTTTTCTCACTTAATCCCAAGGCCGCACATAACGGCCTTGGCACATTTCCTTAGTTCAATCTTAGGTGTAATTCTTGAACTGACGTTACTTTGCTACGGTCGTCTGCTTGGTTAGCAGTACAGTTAGCAAACGCCGCATTAAGCGTCGTCGTATAGTTAGTTTTGTGTTGCAATGCACCACGACGTAACACCTTCGAATCTTCGATCGCTTGGCGACCTTCGGTGGTATTAACGATATAGCTATACTCGCCATTTTTGATTCTATCAAGAATATGCGGGCGACCTTCGAATACTTTGTTTACACGGCGAACCGCAATGCCAGCATCTTCAAGGGCTGCAGCTGTACCACCTGTTGCGTCTAATTCAAAACCAAGATCGGTCATGGTTTTAGCTAGTTCAACAATACGTGGTTTATCGCTATTACGCACAGATAGTAACGCGCGGCCACCGCGTGGTAAAGTGTTGCTTGCACCTAATTGTGCTTTTGCAAAGGCTTCAGCGAATGTATCGCCCACACCCATTACTTCACCGGTTGAGCGCATTTCAGGGCCACGGATTGGATCCACGCCTTGGAACTTAGCAAACGGCAGTACGACTTCTTTTACGCTGTAGTAAGGAGGAATTACTTCTTTAGTAATACCTTGACTTGCAAGCGATTGACCCGCCATACAACGAGCTGCAACTTTAGCAAGTGCAACACCCGTTGCTTTTGATACAAATGGTACAGTACGTGCAGCACGCGGGTTTACTTCGATTAAATACACTTTGCCATCTTTAACAGCAAACTGAGTATTCATCAAACCAACTACGCCAAGCTCAAGTGCCATATCAGTTACTTGCTTGCGCATTACGTCTTGCACTTCTTGTGATAACGAGTGTGCTGGTAACGAACAGGCTGAATCACCTGAGTGAACACCAGCTTGCTCGATGTGCTCCATGATACCACCGATGATCACTTGCTCGCCGTCGCAAATTGCGTCAACGTCAACTTCAATCGCGTTATCTAAGAAACGGTCAAGTAACACCGGCGCTTCATTTGATGCAGATACCGCTTCGGTCATGTAACGACGTAAGTCTTGCTCGTCATACACAATTTCCATTGCACGGCCGCCCAATACATACGAAGGACGCACAACCAGTGGGAAACCGATTTCAGCTGATTTAGCAATGGCTTCTTCAGTTGATGTTACAGTCGCGTTCTCAGGCTGTAGTAAGTCTAGGCGTTCAACAAGTTGCTGGAAACGTTCACGGTCTTCTGCACGGTCGATTGCATCTGGCGAAGTACCAATGACTGGCACACCATTCGCTTCAAGGGCACGAGCAAGTTTAAGTGGCGTTTGGCCACCGTATTGCACGATAACGCCTTTTGGCTTTTCAACACGAACGATTTCAAGTACGTCTTCAAGGGTAATTGGTTCGAAGTATAAACGGTCTGAGGTATCATAATCGGTAGACACTGTCTCAGGGTTACAGTTAACCATGATAGTTTCATAACCGTCTTCACGTAACGCAAGTGCAGCATGAACACAACAGTAGTCAAACTCAATACCTTGACCGATACGGTTAGGACCACCACCGATAACCATGATCTTATCTTTGTCAGATGGCATTGCTTCACATTCTTCATCGTAAGATGAGTACATGTAAGCAGTGTCTGAGCTAAACTCAGCGGCGCAGGTATCAACGCGCTTGTATACAGGCACGATGTTTAATTGATGACGCTTTTTACGAATTTCAGCTTCAGATACACCGGCAATTTCAGCGATGCGTGGATCTGCAAACCCTTTACGCTTTAACTTACGTAGGAAGTCTGCATTTAAACCAGCCATGCCAACTTCAGCGATTTTAGCTTCATCTTTAAGAATGTCTTCGATTTGAACAAGGTACCAAGGGTCAATCTTAGTCAGTTCAAATACATCATCAACGCTCATACCATGGCGCATTGCATCTGCAATGTACCAAATACGCTCAGCACCAGGCTCGCGCAATTCACGGATGATTTTTTCTTTCGCTTTCGGGTCATCAAGCGCCACAATCGGGTTAAAGCCCGTTGCACCGACTTCTAGGCCACGTAATGCTTTGTGTAATGACTCTTGCTGGTTACGACCAATCGCCATGACTTCACCAACTGACTTCATTTGCGTAGTTAGACGGTCATTAGCACCGGCAAATTTTTCAAAGTTAAAGCGTGGGATCTTAGTTACAACGTAATCAATTGATGGCTCAAACGATGCAGGTGTTTTACCACCGGTGATATCGTTTTGTAGCTCATCAAGGGTGTAACCTACAGCAAGCTTTGCTGCGATTTTAGCAATCGGGAAGCCCGTCGCTTTTGACGCAAGTGCTGATGAACGTGATACACGTGGGTTCATCTCGATGATAACCATACGACCATCAACTGGATTTACACCAAACTGTACGTTTGAACCACCGGTTTCAACACCAATTTCACGTAATACTGCCATAGAGGCATTACGCATGATTTGGTATTCTTTATCGGTTAGGGTTTGTGCTGGAGCAACCGTGATTGAGTCACCGGTATGCACGCCCATTGGGTCAAAGTTTTCAATAGAGCAAACGATGATACAGTTGTCTTTTTTGTCGCGAACAACTTCCATCTCGTATTCTTTCCAGCCAATTAATGATTCATCAATCAATAATTCGCTAGTTGGCGATAAGTCTAAACCGCGTTCACAAATCTCTTCGAACTCTTCTAAGTTATACGCAACACCACCACCGGTGCCGCCCATAGTGAAAGAAGGACGAATGATACATGGCAAGCCAATTCGCGTCATCGTGTCGCGGGCTTCTTCCATTGAGTGTGCGATTTCAGCACGTGGACATTCTAAGCCGATGTTTTTCATTGCAACATCGAAACGCTCACGGTTTTCTGCTTTGTCGATTGCATCCGCTGTTGCACCAATTAGCTCAACGCCGTGCTTAGCCAATACACCATGCTTATCTAAATCAAGTGCACAGTTTAATGCCGTTTGACCACCCATGGTTGGTAATACTGCATCTGGCTTTTCTTTTTCAATAATTTTTTCAACAACTTCCCAGTGAATTGGTTCGATGTACGTCGCATCTGCCATTTCAGGGTCAGTCATAATTGTTGCTGGGTTTGAGTTAACTAAGATAACTCGATAGCCTTCTTCTCTTAGTGCTTTACACGCTTGAGCACCAGAGTAGTCAAATTCACAGGCTTGGCCGATAACAATCGGGCCTGCGCCTAGGATAAGAATGCTTTTTATGTCGGTACGTTTTGGCATTGTTACTCCGGTATAATTAGTTGTTACGTGCTTGCATCAAGTCGATGAAGTGGTCAAATAATGGCGCTGCATCGTGCGGGCCTGGGCTTGCTTCTGGGTGACCTTGGAAGCTAAACGCTGGCTTATCAGTACGATGAATACCTTGCAAAGTGCCGTCGAATAACGATTTATGCGTTGCACGCAGGTTTGCAGGTAAGGTTGCTTCATCAGCTGCAAAACCGTGGTTTTGTGCAGTGATCATAACGACATCGCGGTCCAAGTCTTTCACCGGGTGGTTACCACCGTGATGACCAAACTTCATTTTTACTGTTTTTGCACCTGAGGCAAGGGCTAACAATTGGTGACCTAAACAAATACCAAAAATTGGTGTATCTGTTTCTAAGAAGGTTTTAATTGCTTCAATTGCGTATGTACACGGCTCTGGGTCACCTGGGCCATTTGATAAAAAGATACCATCTGGATTAAGTGCTAACACGTCGGCTGCCGAGGTTTGTGCAGGTACAACGGTTAATTTACAACCACGGTCTACAAGCATACGTAAGATATTACGCTTTACACCGAAGTCGTAGGCAACAACATGAAACTTCTCATCTTCTGCGTTTAAGGTTTTAAACCCTTCACCCAGTGTCCAGCTTGATTCATTCCACTGGAAGCTTTCCTTGGTTGAGACTACTTTTGCTAAATCCATGCCTTTTAAGCCTGGGAAGGCTTGCGCAGCTGCGAGCGCTTTGTTTTCATCGATATCATCACCAGCAACGATACAACCGTTTTGAGCGCCTTTATCACGCAAAATACGAGTAAGCTTACGAGTGTCGATATCTGCAATACCTAAGATATTGCGTTGTTT
This sequence comes from Pseudoalteromonas sp. S1727, assembly GCF_005886375.1. NCBI lineage: Bacteria > Pseudomonadati > Pseudomonadota > Gammaproteobacteria > Alteromonadales > Pseudoalteromonadaceae > Pseudoalteromonas > Pseudoalteromonas sp. S1727. Next base: position 18,397 of record NZ_PNDT01000042.1, on the reverse strand, counting down.
TAAGTAATCATCTAACGATTGCTCGTTACGAAAATTACTTGCTAGCAGTGGCAAATCACGGATCACAAGGCCTTTCGCCCAAATGTGACTCGCTTCTTCGTCTTCGCTGTTAGTACCCGTATTACCGATATGTGGGTACGTCAAAGTTACGATTTGTTCCGCGTATGAAGGGTCGGTCAGAATTTCCTGATAACCAGTCATAGACGTATTGAATACTACTTCACCGACTGACATGCCGTCAGCGCCGATTGCAGTACCGCGAAACACTGTGCCGTCTTCTAGAACTAACAGAGCGGATTTAGTCAAGTTAACCTCCTAACAGTAAAAAACGGGAGTAAAGTCATTTGCTTTACTACCCGTTTATAGCGATTGGAAACACGCAATTATGAATTTTTGGCAAATTGGCGCTATTCTATAGTAATTTCGTATTTAGGTCTAACCCTATTTCAATAATTACTAAAAATAAGCGCTATTAGCAAAAAAAACCACCAAAGCGCCAAAAATGCAAGAAAACTACTTCAAGTCAAGCACATCTTGCATATCATAAAGTCCTGCAGGCTTATTTTTCAACCAGCCTGCAGCTCTTACTGCGCCTAATGCAAAGGTCATTCGAGAGCTTGCTTTATGAGTTAATTCAAGCCTTTCGCCAGAAGTTGCGAAATATGCAGTGTGTTCACCAACTATGTCGCCGCCTCTGAGCACCGAATAACCGATTTCATTTTGCGATTTTTCTGTTTCTATTTTGCTACGGTCAAACACCGCCACTTCATCGTGATCCCAGCCTTTTGCCTGTGCAATTGCTTCACCAATCGCTAAGGCAGTGCCCGATGGTGCATCGATTTTATGGCGATGATGCGCTTCAAAAATTTCAATATCTAGATCATCACCAAACTTAGTGGCGGCGGTTTGCACTAAATTCAACAATAAATTCACGCCCACGCTGTAGTTACGCGCGAACACAATTGGGATCTGCTTAGCAGCTGTTTGTAATGCCAACATATCATCGCTATCTAAGCCGGTTGTGCCTATAACCATTGGGATGTTTTGCGCGACAGCGGTTTTTAAATGTTCACGCATGCCTGCCCGAAGGGTAAAGTCAATCAGTACATCAATATTAGTTACACTGCGCTCATCACTAAAATTAATTGTGGCAGGTGCGGCACTATTTAATTGATTAACTGCAATATTTAATAACGGTGAACTACTACGTACATAAGCTGCACCTAGCTCGGCATGATTATTTTTATGTGCGGCTTCAACTAACGCCAAGCCCATTCTTCCGTTTGCGCCAAATACGCCAATTCGATTCATAGTTAATTAACCTTTGTTTTTATGTTGGCTAGATTTTATCTAAAACTCATGTAATAGTCAGGTAAGCCTATTAAAAATAATAATAACAGATACCCATAGACTTTAGCCATCTATACATTTAAACTTCTTTTTTTGCGCCGATTTGGTCTTTGGCTTGCGGGCGCTGTTGAGCTACTTATCACTTTGATAAGGCAAACAACTAAATGCTGCTAAAAGAGGGATGTTTTGGCTGTTTAGTTGTCTATGAGTTATCTAACGAGGAATATGATGCAGCCATCATTTAATAAAACTAATGCAAAGTTATCTTTGCTGCCGCTACTTACATTTGTTGCCTTATTTTTAGGCGCAGGTTTATACCTGCAATCACAAGGGGTTGATTACGCCTTTTATCAACTCCCTGCCCCTGTTGCGATTTTACCGGCGATCATGCTGGCGTTTATTCTCAATAAAAACACCATTAACCACAGTGTGGAAACCTTTATAAAAGGTGCTGGCCACAACAACATTATTACCATGTGCTTAATTTACTTGCTTGCAGGTGCTTTCTCTGCGGTGGCAGGTGCTACTGGCGGTGTCGATGCGGTTGTTAATGCCGGTTTATCTCTTATTCCACCAGCATTATTATTACCGGGTTTATTTTTAATTGCCGCAGTGGTATCCACCGCCATGGGAACGTCAATGGGTACTATCGGTGCAATTGGCCCAATTGCTTATGCGGTTTCCATTAAAACAGGTATTGATCCTGCGTTAATGGCAGGTACTATTGTATCTGGCGCCATGTTTGGTGATAACTTATCTATTATTTCAGACACCACAATTGCCGCAACCCGTACACAAGGCTGTGAAATGAAAGATAAATTTCGTGAGAATTTAAAAATTGCCTTGCCTGCAGCTGTCCTTACCATTGGTTTATTATTCTTTTTAACGCCTGCTGCACAAGCAGTTGAAACTAAAGACTATGATATTCTACTGGTACTGCCTTATGCCTTTATTTTAGTTCTGGCAGTCATGGGATTTAATGTATTTGTAGTGCTGTTCAGCGGTATAATATTTGCGGCACTGATGGGCTTTACCGGCAGTTATGAAGGCGCCAGCTTTGTAAAAGACATTTACAAAGGTTTTACGGATATGCAGGAAATCTTTTTACTGTCGATGTTTATTGGCGGCTTATCTGAATTTATTCGCATTAATGGCGGCTTAGATTACATAGCGCAAAAGATTCAAGCAATCACAAAAGTTATTGCCAAGTGGCATCGCAAAGTGGCTGACCAATTGGGTATTGCAGCTTTGGTTATGACTAGTAACTTATGTATTGCTAATAATACCGTGTCTATCATTGTTGCCGGCCCAATTGCTAAAAAGCTTGCTGATGATGGTGAGATCAGCGGTAAGCGCTCTGCCAGCTTACTGGATATATTTGCCTGTGTTACTCAAGGCTCTTTGCCGTATGGTGCACAAGCACTGCTATTGGGGGCGACCTTTAAAATTAGCCCGTGGCAAGTGTCTACTTCATCGTACTACTGTTTTATATTAGCCTTTACCGCAATTGCAGTGATCTGTTTGCGTCGTAATAAGGCATAAACTGCCAATATTAGTTTAGCCAGATACGCTAACTTTCAGCGTATCTGCTATAATCTCGTTTTTGGATATATAACCTTTAAATTCGAGATAAAACATTGAAAAAAACCGTCGTCCTCGCTGCCATTTGCTTGGCAAGTAGCTCTAGCCAAGCGGCTAACTGGAGCAGTACTGCTTTACACCTTAACAATGGTGATTTTAAAAACCCATTTACAGGACAAGAATCAAACACCACGATCGCATCACTGCAACATGCATCAGCCTATGACTATGGGGATAACTTCTTCTTTATTGATTATATCAATGACGCCACTGATGATGGTTATCAAGATAAAGACTTTTACGGCGAATGGTATTCAACGCTCAGCCTGTCAAAAATTTCAGGCAACGACATGTCTTATGGCGCCATTATGGATATTGGCCTAACAGCGGGTTTTAACGCAGCCGGTGACTCAAAGGTATTAAAGTATTTACCCGGTGTAAAAATAAACTGGCAAGCGCCTGGTTTTACCTTTTTATCAACGCTTGTAACGGCCTATATTGATGATAACGATGGCGTAGCACGTGGTGGTGCACCGATTGAAACAAATAGCTGGATGCTTGATGTAGCATGGGGTTACCCGTTTTCGATTGGTTCGCAAAAATTTAATGTCACAGGCCACATTGAATACATTGCTGAGCGTGAAAATGAGTTTGGCGAAGATGTAAAAGCGTGGATATTAGCGCAGCCTATTATCACGTGGGATTTAGGTCATGCTATTAGTATGAAAGAAAATACCTTGCTCCTTGGCCTTGAGTGGCAATACTGGCATAACAAGCTAGGCACTGATACTACCGAGTCGGTACCACAGTTCCACGTTGAGTGGACGTTTTAACTAATTTAGGCAATAGTTAAAGCGCGATATACATTGTATTGCGCTTTTTGTTACTTACCACGAATACTGATCACGTTAGCTTTATTTCATAAACACCTAAACGTTGCTGCTTATTAGCCAGAAAATGTGATACCTCTTGGTGATAATATTTGAACTTCGCACCTGCGCGCTGCACTACTTTGATACTGGCTAAGTTTTCCTCTAAACAGCAAAACTCTACCACTTTTGCGTGGCTCGTATTTTTTATATAAGGTATTATTTTAGCAAGCACTTGAGTCATAACTGCTTGCCCACGTGCAAAATCAGCTAACCAGTAACCGCATTCAGCAACTTTAATGTCTGGATCAATGTGCTTAATACCAAACACACCGCTTAAGCGCTCCTGAGTATATATCGCAAACCACTGAGCGCCAGCTTTATTGCTGTGTAGTCGCTCAGCTATATACTGCTTGGTTGAATTAACATCTATTACGTTATCCACCCAAGGTAAAAATTGACTCAGATTTTCCCTACTCTCGACGATAACTAAGTAAAGTTCCTCAGCAAAACTAATAGCTAATGGCTTTAACGTTATTGAGTCTGAAATCACTAACTCCATTTAATCAACCTCAGCTACTTTTGCTAAACGCATATGTATCAGCGGAAACGGGTTTCCCTGACCATCTAATTCTGAGCGCCCTATTTGCTCAAACCCTTTACTTAAATAAAACGCTTAATAATAAAGTCGACTTTGACACGTTTGGCTTGACCTAACAATTTTTTAACCGCTGGCGGGTAATCATCCATGGTTTCTAAATCTTCAGCGCCATTTAAACGGCGGCAGTGCTGTAAAATCTCTGCTCTTTCGTTATCAATTGCTGGCATCAGGCTTTGCTCTGGATCTTCTAACAAAATACCGTTCTCGATATCTAAGCCCCATGCACGTGGATTTAAATTATGACCACTTAGTAAATGGTACTTTCGATCTGAGCAAATGCCTTTTAAATGAAATGAATTACTTTCGTGCTTCCATAAGTAGACATTTAAATTACCATTATTGATGTGACGTTTTTGCGATTTTAAAAATTTATACAAAATAGTTTCATACAAATAAGGCAGCGCACCTATTTTACTAAAGGGCTCACTCGGCGGCAGATAAAAATCATTTGCGGTTTTATCACCAACAACAATAGTGACTTGTTTGCCTTGCTTAAGTAAGCGTCGTAAGGAGCGCATTAACGGTGCAGGAAAGTTAAAATAAGGCGTGTATAAAACCAGCTCTTGCTCTGTAGCATCAAACAATGACTTTATAAGTCGGTTTAATTCATTACTACGACGACCCAAACCTAAAAATAGTCTCACCCCAAGTGGCTGTGTATTGTCATCCATTGCATGAGCATAATTAGCTTGTTTTAATGAACGCATTAACTGCTTTTGCGCCAGCTTAATATCATTAAACTTGGTTAGTGGTCGTGTATCAATACGTGGAACGGCCTCTGAGCTTAACAACTCTTGTTCTATAAAATGAATAATAGAGTCGCACAGCGAAGCTTGCTTAACTAGAAAGTAGCGATCTAATCGATAACGATCTTGATATTGTAAATACACATTATTTAAACTCGCCCCGCTATAAAGCAAGGTATCGTCTATTACGAAGCCTTTTAAGTGTAATACACCAAATAATTCTTTGGCTTTTACTGGTACGCCAAATATTTTGACATTCGATTGGTACTTTTCTTGGTATTCACAATACAAACTGGCATTACCGTCAGATTTTGCAGCACCAATTAAGCCACGTTGAGCGCGATGAAAATCAACCAACACTTTCACTTCAAGTTCTGGCTTTGCCAATGACGCTTGGTGGAGTGCTTCAAGTATTTCACGCCCAGCTTCATCATCTTGTAAATACAGCGCAGTAATATAAATTCGTGTTTGTGCGCTCGCAATTAAAGCCAGTAATTGTGTGTGATACTGTTTTGCATTGGTTAAGACGTTAACGTCTTTTGAAGTCACCCCGAACGCGGGTTTTTCCTGCCAAAATAACATAGTTGCCTATTCACTTAGGTCACCCTTTTATAGGGTCACAAATCAAAATTAGTTAAAACATATCAAAAAAACTGAGCTTGGTCATGAATTAACGCTGCTAGTTAGACTAATAATGACTTAATAGTTCACATATCATACAGAACAGTCATTTTTCACAATTCTAGTACACAATATTTGACAGCTTTGCGATTTAGAAAAAAAAATAATCGTCAGTTTTATTTACTTCCCCCTTGTTTCTCTTAAAATCGAGCGCATTAATACGCTATTAAAACGTTTAGGATAAAAAACATGAGTGAAGCAAAACATTGTAAGTTACTAATCTTAGGTTCTGGCCCTGCGGGTTACACTGCGGCTGTATACGCAGCACGTGCAAATCTAAACCCTGTATTGATCACAGGAATGCAGCAAGGCGGTCAACTTACAACAACAACTGAAGTTGAAAACTGGCCTGGCGATGCTCATGGTTTAACAGGTCCTGCATTAATGGATCGTATGAAAGAGCACGCTGAGCGTTTTGAGACCGAAATTGTATTTGATCACATCAATAAAGTAGATGTATCAAAGCGCCCGTTCACGCTTACTGGTGATCAAGGCACTTATACCTGTGATGCATTAATCATCGCCACTGGTGCGTCTGCTAAATATTTAGGCCTAGAATCTGAAACAAACTTCCAAGGCCGTGGTGTTTCAGCCTGTGCAACCTGTGATGGCTTTTTCTATAAAGGTCAGAAAGTCGCCGTTGTTGGTGGCGGTAATACCGCAGTTGAAGAAGCGCTTTATTTATCTAACATTGCAGATGAAGTACATGTTATTCATCGTCGCGATAGTTTCCGCAGTGAAAAAATCTTAGCTGATCGTTTAGCTGAAAAAGCTGCGAACGGTAATGTAGTATTGCATTATAACCGCACACTAGACGAAGTACTTGGCGACCAAATGGGCGTTACAGGTATTCGCATTAAAGACGCAAACTCTGATGCTACTGAAGAACTTGATTTAGCAGGCGTGTTTATTGCTATCGGCCATAAACCAAATACCGATATGTTTGTAGGTCAGCTAGAAATGAAAGACGGCTACTTAGTGGTTGAGTCTGGTTTAAACGGTAATGCAACCCAAACAAGTGTGCCAGGTGTTTTTGCTGCTGGGGATGTGTCTGATCACATTTACCGTCAAGCAATTACCTCAGCGGGTACTGGTTGTATGGCTGCATTAGACGCTGAGCGCTTCTTAGATAATTTATAATTTTTGACTCTATTTTGAAGGCTGATTTATTCGGCCTTTTTTTATGCCTACAATTTATGCCTACAATAAAAAATCAACTAAACACTTCATAAAGTGTTGTGAACACGATACACATTCACAGTAATTATAGTGAAGATTCATTTTATATATACAATTAATGGTGTAAGTGCGATAGGATCTAAAGCCGTGCAATGAGTATCGTCAAAGTATAGCAAGTAAAACCAGCTATAATTATAGTTGGGCACATTAGGTTTGTTCATCTGGGCATTACTAGACACTACAAAATAAGTTAAAATGCTCAACTTCATATCAAGTAAAATACCGAGAGTTTTCTATGAGTTTGTATACACAATATATGGAAGAAATCCAAACCCGTAAAACGGAACTTGGATTAAACCCAAAACCAATCGATAGCGCTGAACTAGTATCTGAGTTAATTAGTCAAATTAAAGATACTAATAACGAGCACCGTAAAGATTCACTTCACTTCTTTATCTTTAATACCTTACCAGGTACAACGAGTGCTGCGGGCGTAAAAGCACAGTTTTTAAAAGAAATTATTTTGGGTGAAGAGCAAGTTGCAGAGATCACTCCTGAGTTTGCATTTGAGCTTCTTTCACACATGAAAGGCGGCCCATCAATTGAAATGCTTATTGATTTAGCATTTGGTGATGACGCAGCAATCGCAGCACAGGCTGCTGAAGTACTTAAAACCCAAGTATTCTTATACGATGCAGATATGGCTCGCATTAAAGCAGCATATGAAGCAGGTAGTGCGATTGCTAAAGAATTGCTAGACAGTTTCGCACAAGCTGAATTCTTCACAAAACTACCTGATATCGAAGAAAAAATCGATGTAGTAACCTATATTGCTGGTGAAGGTGATATCTCAACTGACTTACTGTCTCCAGGTAACCAAGCACATTCGCGTGCTGATCGTGAATTACATGGTAAGTGCATGATCACTGAAGAAGCACAGCAAGAAATTGTTGAGCTTCAAAAGAAACACCCTAACGCTAAAGTAATGCTTATTGCTGAAAAAGGCACTATGGGTGTAGGCTCATCACGTATGTCTGGTGTAAATAACGTAGCACTTTGGGCTGGTAAACAAGCAAGTCCTTACGTTCCTTTCATCAATATTGCACCGGTTGTTGCAGGTACTAATGGTATCGCACCAATCTTTTTGACCACTGTTGATGTAACGGGCGGTATCGGTCTTGACCTTAAAAACTGGGTTAAAAAAGTAGACGAAAATGGTAATACAGTGACCGATGAGAATGGCGACGCCGTTCTTGAAGAAGCGTATTCTGTTGCTACTGGTACTGTTTTAACAATCAATACTAAAGAGAAAAAGCTTTATAACGGTGATAAAGAACTAGTTGATGTATCATCTGCTTTCACACCTCAAAAAGTTGAGTTCATGAGAGCTGGCGGTTCTTACGCTGTGGTATTCGGTAAAAAACTACAAACGTTTGCTGCTGAAACACTGGGTATTGAGACACCACTTGTGTATGCACCTTCAAAAGAAATTTCACATGCAGGCCAAGGCCTAACAGCGGTTGAAAAAATCTTTAACCGTAATGCGGTAGGTGTTCTATCAGATACCCCACTTCACGCAGGCTCAAATGTTCGCGTTAAAGTGAACATCGTTGGTTCGCAAGATACAACTGGCCCAATGACAGCACAAGAATTAGAAGCGATGGCTGCTTCAACGATTTCACCACTTGTTGATGGTGCATATCAGTCTGGTTGTCATACAGCGTCGGTATGGGATAGCAAAGCACAAGCAAATATTCCAAAGCTAATGGCGTTCATGAATAAGTTCGGTCTTATTACAGCACGTGACCCGAAAGGCGTTTACCATGCCATGACTGATGTTATCCACAAAGTCTTGAACGATATTACCATTGACGACCGTGCCATCATCATCGGTGGTGACTCGCATACACGTATGTCAAAAGGTGTTGCCTTTGGTGCCGACTCGGGTACTGTTGCAGTTGCACTTGCAACCGGTGAATCTGCAATGCCAATTCCTGAGTCTGTTAAAGTGACGTTCAAGGGTAGCATGGCTAAGCACATGGATTTCCGTGATGTAGTGCATGCAACTCAAGCGCAAATGCTTAAGCAATTTGGTGGCGAAAACGTTTTCCAAGGTCGTATCATTGAGGTACACATTGGTACGCTAATGGCTGACCAAGCGTTTACCTTCACTGACTGGACTGCAGAGATGAAAGCGAAAGCATCAATCTGTATTTCGAATGACGAAACATTGATCAAGTCAATTGAACTGGCTAAATCACGCATCCAGATCATGATCAACAAAGGTATGGAAAACGAAGCACAAACGCTACAAGGTCTAATCGACTTAGCTGACAAGCGTATTGCCGGTATCCAATCTGGTGAAGAACCAGCGCTTTCTCCAGATGATAACGCTAAATACCACGCTGAAGTTGTCGTAGATTTAGACCAAATCGTTGAGCCAATGATTGCCGATCCAGATGTAAATAACGATGATGTATCTAAGCGTTATACGCACGATGTGATCCGCCCTGTTTCATTCTATAACGACAAACCAGTTGATTTAGGCTTTGTTGGTTCGTGTATGGTTCACAAAGGCGATATGAAAATTATTGCTCACATGCTACGTAATTTAGAGAAGAAAAACGGTTCTATCTCTTTCAAAGCGCCATTGGTTGTTGCACCACCAACATACAACATTGTTGATGAGCTTAAAGCTGAAGGCGACTGGGATATCCTAGCTAAGTACGCTGGTTTTGAATTTGACGATTCTAATCCTAAAACAGCAGCACGTACTAAGTATGAGAACATCTTATACCTAGAGCGCCCAGGTTGTAACTTATGTATGGGTAACCAAGAAAAAGCAGAACCTGGTGATACAGTTATCGCAACGTCAACACGCCTTTTCCAAGGCCGTGTAGTAGCCGATACGTCTGAGAAGAAAGGTGAGTCACTCCTGGGTTCTACACCACTAGTAGTACTTTCTACTGTTCTTGGTCGCTTCCCGACTCTTGAAGAGTACAAGTCGGCGGTTGAAGGTATCGACCTAACTGCATTCACACCCGTTGAAGAAGAGATGACAACTAAATTCAATGCTGGACAAGCAGTACCAGTAAAAGTTGTTAGCTAACTCGATTGAGTTAACGGTTTAAAAAAGCGCGTTTCAAAACGCGCTTTTTTTATGTCTTAAACTTCTCTCAAGGAGCTAAGCTAATTGTTTTTCATTTGTTGTTTGTGATTTTAAAGCAACAAGTTACAATTTATCTTACCGCGTAGTAATAAGAAACGGTGTTATGACAAAACAACTTTATCAATTATCTCAAGAACACGTTACTTTTCCACATCCTGAGCTTGCCTTAGATGAGCCCGATGGCTTACTTGCCATTGGTGGTTGTTTATCACTACCGCGACTAAAAAGCGCCTATAGCCAAGGTATCTTTCCTTGGTTTAGCGACTATGAGCCGATTATGTGGTGGTCACCGACTGAGCGTGGGATCATAGAGCTAGATGATTTTCACATTAGTAAAAGTTTGCGTAAGCATTTGCGTAAATTCCCCGTTAAAGTCACCGTTAACACCGCGTTTGATGAAGTCATTGAGTCATGCCAGCAGCAACGCATAGATGTTGAAGGCACGTGGATCACTGACGATATGCTTGATGCCTATAAACAAGCTCACATCGATGGTTTAGCCCATAGCGTTGAGATTTGGCGTAACGACCAACTGGTTGGGGGTTTGTACGGCCTCATGCAAACAGGCGTGTTCTGTGGCGAATCCATGTTTCATCATCAAACAAATTGCTCAAAATTAGCCATGTGGGCACTGGTTAATTGGTTAAAACGCCATCAGGCACATTTTATAGATTGTCAGCTTGAGAACCCTTATTTACTCTCTTTAGGTGAAAAAGTTCTACCACGCTCAGAATTTTTAACTAAGCTTAAAGAAGCAGAAAAATTTATTATTCCGGCATCAATGTGGCAACCTCAGGAGCTTATTGCTATTTATGACTGAACACTTACCTGCCCGTTTAGGATTAAGCCAACAATTTGATTGCAGCTACTTAGCTGACCGCCAAGAACAATTATTAGTGATTTTAGATCACAGTTGTTATAACCCCAGTAAATTTGAACAATTACTGGCTCTTGGTTTTCGCCGTAGTGGCGACCAAATATACCGCCCACACTGCCCTGCTTGTAGCGCATGTAAGTCTGTACGAGTATTAGCTCAGGAATTTTTACCGACAAAATCGCAAAAGCGTAAACTTAATAAAGCAAAAAAAACCTTTCGTGTGAAATATTCAGATCAACAACACCCTGAATACTTTCAGCTGTACAGTAAATACATTACCGAACGCCATCAAGATGGCTCAATGTTTCCACCCGATCAAAGTCAGTTTGACAGTTTTATACTTTGTCATTGGTTGCCGATCACTTTTATTGAATTATGGGATCAAAATAAATTGGTTGCAGTGGCTGTAACAGACTGTATGCACAATGCAATTTCTGCTATTTATAGTTTTTTTGACCCAGATTATGAACACTATAGTGTGGGCACAATTATGATTCTAGAGCAGATAAAATTTGCCAAGCATTACGAAAAAGAATTCGTCTATTTAGGCTACCAAATTGATGAATGTGCAAAAATGCGTTACAAAACTCAGTTCTTACCTGCCCAAAATAGGGTTGCTGAGCAGTGGTTGGCTATTTAATTTGCAAAAAAGCCTGCTGTGGCTTTACTTATTGGTGTATTTTGGGCAGAATCTGCATCGTTTAACTATTAAAGAGGTGTTACGCTAAACATGGCGAAAGAAGACGTAATCGAAATGCAAGGGACGGTCCTTGATACTTTACCAAATACAATGTTCCGAGTTGAGCTTGAAAATGGTCACGTAGTTGTGGCTCACATTTCAGGTAAAATGCGTAAAAACTATATCCGCATTTTAACCGGCGATAAAGTTACCGTAGAAATGACCCCATACGATTTATCAAAAGGTCGCATCGTATTCCGTGCTCGCTAAGTTAGTGCGTTAACGAAATATCAAGTTTTTAGCTAAGTTGTCTGAGTAACTTAGTTACTTTCTACACTAGCTTGAAGCGTTTATTAAATGTAATTGATAGCTATACTAACAATTACATTTAATAAACAAAAAGCCCAGCAATTGCTGGGCTTTTTGTTACCTGTTATACCATGCTTATGCGGGCGTTAAATTCGTTTCATAATCAAAACGTAACTTTTTATCTTTAATAGATACTTTCACTGTCCCCCCGTCGATAAGTTCACCAAATAAAATCTCGTTTGCTAATGGTTTTTTCAATTGCTCTTGGATCACACGTCCCATTGGTCGTGCACCCATGGCTTTATCGTAACCTGTGTCTGCTAGCCATTCTCGAGCCTTATTAGTCAGCTCAAGATTAACCGATTTCTTATCTAGCTGTGCTTGCAGCTCTACAATAAATTTATCAACCACCAGTAATATCACATCGCGGTCAAGGTGATTAAACCAAATAATATTATCTAAGCGGTTCCTAAATTCAGGTGAGAACACCTTGTTGATCTCACTCATCGCATCATGAGAATGATCTTGTTCTGTGAAGCCGATTGACTTACGAACAGTCTCTTGTACACCAGCATTAGTGGTCATCACCACGACTACATTTCTAAAATCCGCTTTACGACCATTGTTGTCAGTTAGCGTACCATGATCCATTACCTGCAATAAAATATTGTAGATATCAGAGTGGGCTTTTTCAATTTCATCTAATAGCACGACTGAATGTGGGTTTTTGATCACAGCTTCAGTTAATAGACCGCCTTGTTCAAACCCTACATACCCTGGAGGCGCACCAATTAAACGGCTTACGGCATGACGCTCAACATACTCAGACATATCAAAACGAATAAACTCAACACCCATACATTTAGCAAGTTGTTTGGTCACCTCGGTTTTACCTACCCCTGTAGGGCCTGCAAACAAGAACGAGCCAACCGGTTTATCTTCATTTGATAAGCCTGAACGCGATAAGCGAATAGCAGACGTGAGTGCATCAATCGATTGATCTTGGCCGAACACCAACATTTTAAGATTGCGATCAAGATTCTTAAGGGTTTCTTTATCACTAGATGACACGCTTTGCTGCGGAATACGCGCCATTTTAGCGACAATCAATTCTATATCAGCAACACCAATGGTTTTTTTACGTTTAGAAATCGGTTGTAGCCGTTGGCTTGCACCCGCTTCATCAATCACATCGATGGCTTTATCCGGTAGGTGACGTTCATTAATGTATTTAGCACTGAGTTCCGCAGCCGCTTTTAACGCTTTTTGTGTATAACGGATGCCGTGATGCTCTTCGTAACGTTCTTTTAAGCCATTAAGGATTTTTGTTGTGTCAGCCACGCTTGGCTCAAGTACATCAACCTTTTGAAAGCGACGTACTAAGGCACGATCTTTTTCAAAGATATTTTTGTATTCATTATAAGTAGTAGAGCCCATACAACGTAACTTACCACTGGATAATAGTGGTTTAAGTAAGTTAGATGCGTCCATAACGCCACCAGAGGCCGCGCCAGCACCAATGATGGTATGGATTTCATCAATAAATAAAATCGCGCTAGGTTGCGCCTGAAGCTCTTTTAGCAATGCCTTAAAGCGTTTTTCAAAATCGCCTCTGTATTTAGTACCCGCCAGTAATGCTCCCATATCTAATGAATACACCACAGCATCAGCAATCACCTCTGGCACTTGTTCATGAACAATACGATACGCTAAGCCTTCTGCGATGGCCGTTTTACCTACCCCTGCTTCACCTACTAATAACGGGTTGTTCTTTTTACGACGACACAAAACTTGCACCGTACGTTCAACTTCACTATCGCGCCCTACTAACGGATCGATATTGCCATCTCGGGCTAATACATTCAAATTAGAAGTAAAATTCTCTAATTTACTGGGTTCTTCACCTTGTACAGCTTGTGCTTCTTCGTGAATATCATCAGCATCTTCACCACCAATGTCATCATCCGCTTTAGAAATACCATGAGAAATGAAATTCACGATATCTAAACGAGAAATATCACTTTTCTTCAGTAAATACACCGCTTGGCTTTCTTGTTCAGAAAAAATAGCAACCAGTACATTTACGCCGGTTACTTCGTTCTTACCAGATGATTGCACATGAAACACTGCGCGTTGCAAAACTCGCTGAAAACCAAGTGTAGGCTGTGTTTCACGTTCTTCTTCTAAATCAGGAATAACCGGCGTCGTTTCATTAATAAAATCTGATAGCTCAGCTTTTAGTGCTGCCATATCAATGCCACAAGCATGGAGTGCTTCTCCCGCCGATGGATTGTCCAGCAGCGCAAGCAATAAGTGCTCTACTGTCATAAATTCATGGCGGCGTGTACGCGCTTCACGAAACGCTGCGTTTAAAGTTAGTTCTAAATCTTTGTTTAGCATTAGCAACCCCTTACTGAGATAAAATATACATACCGTTGTGATGGGTATTTCGATCACCCTACCTTGGTATTATTCCTGCTCACAACTACATAGCAGTGGATGCTCGTTATCCCGTGCGTAACGGTTAACTTGTTCAACTTTGGTATACGCTACATCGGCGCTGTAAACGCCACATATTGCGCGACCATTTTGATGAACTTGCAGCATCACATCTGTTGCTCTATCGCTATCCATATTAAAAAACGTTGTTAGTACTTCTACCACAAAGTCCATAGGCGTGTAATCATCATTATTTAAAATGACTTTATATTTTCGCGGTGGTTGCAGTTTTTGCTTCTCACTATCGCGAACCGTGTCTAAAACACCTGAATCTTTCATGCCACTCATAATTAAATATAGTCTTGTCTTTGGAACTCAAGCAAACTTGAATAAAAAAATAAATTAAATGTTAAAAAATAGTTTAAAACACTTGACTGATCGGCGAAATAAACTACAGTCAATTGTAGATTGATTAAACCTTAGTCAGTCTATCAAACTATACGGTTTAGAATAACTAAATTAGTCAACTTATAGAAGGATGTAGAAGTATGGCTTGTGGTAAAGTCAAATGGTTCAATAATGCCAAAGGTTTTGGTTTCATCGTAGAAGACGGCTGCGAGAATGATATATTCGCCCATTACTCAACGATTGTAATGGACGGTTATAAAACACTTAAAGCTGGTCAAGATGTAACATTCGAATTGCAGCAAGGCCCAAAAGGCATGCACGCGACTAACATAGCGCCTAATGAAGATTTAGTGTAGTTATTTAGAAGTTCGACTAAAGCGAGCGACCTGTAAAGATCCTCGCTTAATTCCTTTTTAATTTTTTTTGCAGCTTTTTTGCAGCATTGTCAACACTTATCCTCACTCGTTGTGAGCAATTAAATGGTCAGTATGAACAAAAACTGTTCTTCCTCTTGAAATTCTTTTTTAATACCCCCATGTTTTATTTGTTATTAGCCCTTTTGTGCCAAGCTTGTTACACTCTTTGTGCTCAAAGCTAGCTACGAATGGCCCTTTAAGCGGTAAAAGTTAGGCTAATGGCTAATTTACTTAGCCTGCACATAACATAAAATTTTAATACAGTTCGTCAGGTGTGGTTATTGAATTACAGTATTAACACCTAACAGACTGATCATTGTCACGTCGTGTTCGCATGATGGCGATGATATTTCTTTGCATTGTTGAATATGGCTCTTATGCCTACTATCTAGGAATGATGATGACATCAAAAATTATCTATACTAAAACAGACGAAGCTCCGGCACTCGCAACTTACTCTTTGCTACCAATCATCCAAGCATATACTAATGCCGCTGGTGTTGAAGTTGAAACACGTGACATCTCTTTAGCTGGCCGTGTTATTGCTAACTTCCCTGAGTATTTAACACAGGAGCAACGCATTGGTGATGCACTGGCTGAACTTGGTGAGCTTGCTAAAACTCCTGAAGCTAACATCATCAAATTACCTAATATCAGTGCTTCAGTACCGCAACTTCGTGCTGTAATTAAAGAATTACAAGAAAAAGGCTATGCACTCCCTGATTACCCTGCAGAGCCAAAAACAGACGAAGAAAAAGCAATTCAAGCCACTTACGACAAAATTAAAGGTAGTGCAGTAAACCCTGTATTACGTGAAGGTAACTCTGACCGTCGTGCTCCGGGCTCTGTTAAAGAATATGCACGTAACAACCCACACTCAATGGGTGCTTGGAGCAAAGATTCTGCTTCAAATGTTGCCAGCATGAGCGAAGGCGATTTCTTTGGCTCTGAGCAATCGGTGACTGTTGATGCTGCAACTGATGTGCGTATTGAACATGTAGCTAGCACCGGCGATGTATCTGTACTTAAAGCAAGCACCCCACTACTTGCAGGTGAAGTAATTGATGCATCTTCAATTAGCGTTAAAAAGCTACAAGCTTTCTTAGCCGCTGAAATTGAAGCTGCAAAAGAAAAAGACGTGCTGTTTTCATTACACATGAAAGCAACCATGATGAAAGTATCTGATCCAATTATCTTTGGTCATGCTGTTAAAGTATTCTACCAAGACGTTTTCGCTAAGCACGGTGATTTATTCGCTGAGTTAGGTGTTGATGTAAATAATGGTCTTGGTGATGTTTACGCTAAAATTCAAACACTAGACGATGCTAAACGTGCTGAAATCGAAGCAGATATCCAAGCGGTATATGCGACACGCCCAGCTATCGCAATGGTTGATTCAGATCGTGGTATCACGAATTTACACGTTCCAAGTGATGTAATTATCGATGCGTCTATGCCTGCAGCCATCCGTTCAAGTGGTCAAATGTGGAATAGCGACGGTAAATTACAAGACACTAGCTTTGTCATTCCTGATCGTTGTTACTCAGGTGTTTACCAAGCAACTATCGACTTCTGTAAAGAGCACGGCGCATTTGATCCAACAACGATGGGTAGCGTACCTAACGTTGGTCTAATGGCGCAAAAAGCTGAAGAGTATGGTTCACACGACAAAACATTTGAAGCACCTGCTAACGGGGTAATTCGTGTTGTTGACAGTGCTGACAACGTATTACTACAACACAGTGTTGAGCAAGGTGATATCTGGCGCATGTGTCAGGTTAAAGATGCGCCAATCCAAGATTGGGTTAAACTAGCAGTAAACCGCGCACGCGCAACTGGCAACCCTGCAGTTTTCTGGCTTGACGAAAATCGTGCACACGATGCGCAATTAATCAAAAAAGTGAACGCGTATTTACCAACCCATGATACTGATGGTCTTGATATCCAAATTTTAGCGCCAGTTGATGCAACTCTGTTTTCACTTGCGCGCATTAAAGAAGGTAAAGACACTATTTCTGTAACAGGTAACGTATTACGTGATTACCTCACTGACTTGTTCCCAATTCTTGAGCTTGGTACAAGTGCGAAAATGCTGTCAATCGTACCACTTATGAATGGTGGTGGTTTATTCGAAACTGGCGCAGGCGGTTCAGCGCCTAAGCACGTTCAACAGTTTGAAAAAGAAAACCACTTACGTTGGGACTCATTAGGTGAATTTTTAGCACTAGCGGCCTCTTTAGAGCACCTAGCTGTTAATACTGGTAACAACAAAGCACAAGTACTTGCTGATACTCTTGATAAAGCAACCGGTACTTTCCTTGCTGAAAACAAATCACCTTCACGTAAAGTAAAAGAAATTGATAACCGTGGTTCTCATTTCTTCCTTTCTTTATTCTGGGCACAAGAACTTGCTAAACAAAACGACGACAGTGAATTAAAAGCTCAATTCACTCAAATCGCCAGTGACTTAGAAAGCAACAAAGATCAAATCGTGAGTGAGCTAAATGACGCACAAGGTTCAGCTGTAAACATTGGTGGTTATTTCCAACCAAATGATGCGGCTGCATTCGAAGCAATGCGCCCTAGCACAACATTTAACGATATTTTAGCTAAACTAGTTTAATATCCGTTTAAATTTAAAAGGCGCTTACTGTAGTAGTAAGCGCCTTTTTTGTGTCTGGGATAAAAACAGGACTGTACTTATAGCGCATAATAGCAATACTTTTTAATAACAAATAAAGTGTACTATCATTTGAAAAATAACTTTGCTTGTCACATGTTGGTGGCTATGTTGAATTTACTTCTCATTTTTTCTCTTTGTGTAATAAGATTTTCAGTGAATTACTCACAAAGAGTGTAATACCAATCGACTTAAATATTTAACCATTCTAGCGAGCTAAATAAAGCGCTAACTGCGTTATAAATTTTCATGTAGAACAACTACATGTCAAAATTTATGCCTTGTTATCACTCCATTTATCTGTCGCTATAAATGGTCAGTAACTTAACACGATTGTTATAAGTTGTATTATT